>JAJXSS010000398.1 GCA_021784455.1 Planctomycetota bacterium | reverse complement strand
TCAATGCCCGAGGACCTCAAAGACTTGCTTGAGCGTACACCTTTCGAGCCTTTTGTGATCATCACGAGCAGCGGTGAAAAGTATCGCGTGGACGATCCCCACGCTGTGGCCCTGATGACCGGACGAATTTTCGTAGCCCCTCACGGCGAAAAATGGGCCTTCATCATGATTGGCCAGATCACCGCCCTGGAATCTGCCCCCAAAGCCGCCTGATCCACCGTACGACACTTCCCCCCTTGCTGCTGCGGCGTTTCCGCCGCAACCGGCGGGGCCTAGCGCTGCCTGGCAATGAACCCGCCCCGGCGCAGGGCGCTGGTCAGGAAATGGCGAGTCGGGTACCGCGCGTGAAGCGCCTCGGCATGTCGTGCGGCCAAATCGGCCTGCGGGGTGCCGGCCAGGGCTTCGCGCAGTTCCGCCAGGAGCTGAACAGCCTTGTCGTAAGAATAGGTGCTGCGCTGGGCGGCCAGGCGGTCCACTTCGGCCAGGTGCGGCCTGGGATCGGCCACCATCCCGGCCCGGAGGGCGGCCTGGCGCTGCGCGGCCTCGGCGGCCTGGGCACGGCGCTGGCGCGTGCGGATCGTCTCGGCGGCCGTCTGGAGCTGGGTGATCGTGCGCCGGGCATTTGTGCTGGGCCAGGCGGCCTGCCCCGAGTCCTTCGTGTACCGGGCCAGGACCTCGCGCCGCAAGGACGGGGTTGATTCCTGAAGCAAGCGGGCCAGCCACTCATCTTTGGCCGCAGCCGGCTGCTGGGCCAACCACGGCACCAGGCCCACCCCACCGTCGCGCGGGGCCAGCGCCGGTGAGGCCTGGGCCGCGGCCTCCAGAAGCGCCTCGTCCAGCCCGTAGAACTCCGCCAGCACCCGCTGCGCCGCCGTCAACTGATTCAGCCCGGCCGGCACCGGGGCTTCCACGGTTTCCTCCGGATCGTGCTCCCCATCGCACGATACGGCCAGGTGACCCAGGTACAGGGGTCGCAGGTCGCCGCCGAGCACCTCACCACGCAAGGGAACCAGGGCCTCGATCAGGGCATTCAGATCATCGGGGTCATCGCTCGCGCCCGGCTCCAGGTAGGGCTGGATGGACAGGATGGCCCCGGGCCCGTGCCCATCCTTCTGGTAGCCCAGCGTGCCCTTGGCCAGATAAGGCGCCGCGGCCCGCGGATCGGGCAAACCCTGGGGCAGGCGGAGGGCGATCTTGCGGATACCGAAGTCGGCGTAATGGACGTGGAAGTCATACCCGCGCCGCAGCATCTCCATCGCGTTGCCGTGGAAGTCACCGAAGGTGTACTCGTTGTCGAACGACCAGGGCGTGATCCTGGCCCGTGAAGACTGCCGCCGCATGAAGTCCAGATCGTCCGCGGCAACGGCGGCATCTACCGCCCGGAAGGCAATGTACTGGTATTCACTCATAGGACTCGGCCCGCTCCACGACATCTGCCGCCATCAGGCCCGGCAGGACCTCCGTGGCTCCACGCTCCGGGCCCCCGGCGCTTCCGCTTTCTGCTTTCTGCTTTTTACTTTTGTCTTTTTATCCCGCCCCCTCACTTCTCATCCTTCCCCGCCCCCCGCTCGCGCCCCCACAGTAACCAGATCAGCAGGATTCCTATCATCACCACCCCGCTCAGAACCACCAGCGTGATGACAATGTTCATCAGCCGGGCCATCCACCCCAAACCCACTACCACCACCAGCACCCCGACCACGGCCACCAGGGCCGTCAGCCGGTCCAGCTTGCGCTCGATGCGCTCGGCGCTCTGCCGCAGTTCCTCGATCCCTCGGTCATCCTCTTCAGACATGACCCATCCTCTTGCCCCCGCCTCCCCTACCATCACCAGCTCGCCCGTGACTCCTGCCTTCTGCTTTCTGCTTTTTGCTTTCTACTTTCTACTTTGGGCTTTTTGCCCCGCCCCTTCATTTCTCACCCTTCCCCGCCTCCTCCCTTCTCTCCCTCTCGACCACCACAATCCTGCCCCCCTCATCTTCCTTCACCAATTCCAGTTCCCGCAGGGCTTGGAGCGCCGCCCCTTGCTCGGCCTCCTTCTTGGTCGGGGCCCACGACGAGGGGAACCGCCGGCCGTTGATCTCCACGCACACCTCGAAGCACTTGGAATGGTCCGGCCCCTTCTCATCCAGCAGCACGTACAGCGGGTTGGCCGGCAGGTGCCTCTGGGCGTACTGCTGCAGAACGCTCTTGAAATTCTGCTGGTGGCTGGAACTGGAAAGCTCGCGGATGTAGGGCCCGAAGTGCTTGAGGATGAACGCCCGGGCCGGTTCCATGCCGCCATCGAGGTAGATGGCGGCGATGATTGACTCCACCACGCCCGCGGCCACGCTGGCCGGCACGCCCGTGCGGCTGCTCATGCCCTTGCCCAGAGTCAGAAGCTCGGACAGGCCCACCTGCTGGCTGATCTTGGCACACACCTTGCGGCTGACCACCGCGCTTTTGATCTTGGTCAGCTCGCCCTCCTGGTAGGTGGGAAACTGCTGAAACAGATATTCCGAAACGACCAGCCCCAGCACGGCATCGCCCAGGAACTCCTGCCGCTCGTTGCTGTCCAGACGGGAGTCGGCGCTGGAAGAGTGCCTGAGCGCCTCGGCCAGCAGCTTGGGCTCGCGGAACTGGTACCCCAACACTTGTTCGGCTTCAGCCTCGAACATGGCACACTTGAAGAAAAACGAACCCGCCCGGACCCCGTTGCGTATCCGGGCATGATCCCGAGTATCAAGCCCGCACGCGGACTTGTCAACCAGGGAACCCAAGGCTACGCTGCCCCGATGAATCATCGCCCGCCATGCATCTCCTCTGGCCGGCTTGTTCCTCTGATCGCTATCGCCGCCGCTCTTCTGGCCGCGGTCGGGCTGCCCCCGGCCCAGGCCGCCGCCCCCCCCGCCCCGATCTCACGCCCCATCCTGCCCTTCGACCAGGTCCGCATCGGAGCCAAGGGCTACGGCCTGACCGTCTTCCACGGCGACACGATCGAACCCTTCCCCGTCATCGTGATCAGTGTCATGCAGGACATGAGCCCGGCCAAGGGCGTCATCTGGATCCGCTGCGATGACCCCCGCCTGGAGAAAACCGGGCCCGTAATGGGCATGTCCGGATCGCCCATCTACCTGTGGGACAAAGGGGAACCACACGTGCTGGGCCAGGGCGGCCGGCTGATCGGGGCTTTCGCCTTCGGCTTCAGCCTGACCAAAGACTGCTACGCCGGCGTGCAGCCCATCCAGAACATGCTGGCCGTGGCCCAGGCGGAAAAGGCCGCGGCTCAGCGGTCTGGCTCCGGATCGCCGCTGGCCCAACACCGGGCGAACCCAAACGATAGCTGGCCCGGCCAGCCGGGCCTGAGTTTGCCCCAGGTTCTGGCCATCGCCCGCCAGGAGAATCTGAATCTCGCGCCCAACTGGCGGGCCCGGGCCCTGGCCCGGCTGCTGCCGGGCCCGCACGCGGCGGCCGGCGCCGCCGCCGAACTGCCCCCGGCCCCCGCAGGTCTGGCCACCCTCGGCCAGCCCCTGGCGCTGCGCTTGCCCATCGTGCTGGGCTCGGCCAGCCTGGCGGCCATGATGGGCCCCCTGATGGCGCCGATGGGCCTTCAGCCCGTCAGCCTGCCGACCAGCCTGGCCGCCCGCCCCATGGACGGCCTGCCCGATGGCACCCTGCTCAACAAGGCCCCGCAGGATGTAGACCCTTCCAAAGTCCAACTGGTGCCCGGGGCCGTGCTGTGCGTACCCATCGTCAGCGGGGACTTGGATCTGTCGGCCATCGGCACGGTCACGGATGTGCTGCCCGATGGCCGCATCCTGGGCTTTGGCCACCCCTTCCTCAATGAGGGCGCCACCGACCTGCCCTTGGCCACGGGCTACATCCACTACATCGTGCCCAACCTCCAGTCCAGCTTCAAACTCGGCAGCGCGGGGGTGCTGCGCGGGGCCCTGGTGCGCGACCAGAGCACGGCCGTGCTGGGCCAGCCGGGGCTGGTGGCCCCCACCATTCCCGTCACGGTCCACGTGCAGGTGCCCGATGAGCCGGACCGCACCTACCACTACCAGGTCGCCCGCCATCGCAAGCTCACGCCCGCGGCCACGGGCGTGGCCGTGGCCCAGAGCGTCATCGCCGACACCGGCCTGCCTCCCGACAACACGGTACGCATGAGTGCCCGCCTGGACTTTGCCGGCCACCGCAACCTGACGCTGAATGCCTGGATGCCCCAGGCCGCCGAGCCCAGTGTCGCCATGGGCATCATGGCACCCCTGCTGTTCCTGAGCGAGAACCCCTATGCCTCCCTCCCCCTGCAAAGCGCCGAGGTCGATACCCGGGTGCCGAAC
>JAJXSS010000397.1 GCA_021784455.1 Planctomycetota bacterium | reverse complement strand
AGCGCGAGTATGACCAGCGCCGCGAAAGCATTCTTATGGCCGACGCCCTGGTGGAAGAACTCGAACAGGCCACCCATGGCCTGAATTTGCGCGTGCGGCCTTCGATCCTGCCCATCACCAGCGGGACGGCCGCGGTGACGCCGTGGCCGGATGTCGCGGGCCTGGCACGCGTTCGCAACGGCGCCGTGCAGCAGTTGCGCGACGACTACGCCCGCATTGAAGCGGGCATTGTGGTTCCGCTCACCCGGTTCCTGGCCGTCATTGACGATCTGTATCCGCGGCTGGTGCAGCACCCGGCGCGCTTTACCCAGTTGGCGCTCTTGTGCCCGCGTCGTGAGGATTACCTGCCCGACCACGCCTATACCGCGGCCGTGCTGGCCATGGCGATTGCCGGCCAGCTCAACTGGGGGCAGGATGAGATTCGTCTGGTGGGGCTGGCCGGCCTGCTGTGCGATACGGGCATGGTCCTGGTTCCCGAGCGCATCCGCACCGGGGCTTGCGAACTCACGGATGTGGATCGTTCCCGGGTCAACCGCCATCCTGTGTTCAGTCTGGCCATGCTTCAGATGGTGGAGGATGTGCCCGTTCACGTGCGGTTGGCCGCCCTGCAGCATCACGAGCGTGAAAACGGATCGGGCTATCCCCGGGGCCTGCGTCGCGAGGCCATCAGCGACTATGCCCGCGTGCTGGGTGTGGCCGATTCCTTCGCCGCCACCACCGAGCCACGCCACTACCGCAAGCCCAAGCTGCCCTACATCGCCATGGAGGAGATGGTTCGCTCCGCAGGAGCCATGTCGTTCTGGAAGCCGGCCGCGCGGGCTCTGCTTCAGGCCGCGGGCCTGTTTCCCGTCGGTTCTTACATCAAGCTTTCCGATGGCAGCAATGCGTATGTCATCACGGCCAACGTCAGCCGCATGGACCGCCCGGTGGTGCAGCCCCTGGATCCTCTGGGGCAACCCAAGGGTGAGCCTTTGGACCTGGCCAGGATCGCTGTCACCCAGTTAACCGTGGTCCGCCCTCTGGCCAGTGCCACAGGGTAATGCCCCATCAGGCCGCGCTGGCCCCAGGGGTCCGGCCCGCACCTGTCGCCTGGGGAGCAACCTGGTCAGGCTGCTTGATGGGTGCGGCCCATCTGCTGGCACGCGTTGGTGACCACAGTCCAATCGCAGATGAACGAGGCTTCTTCTTCGGGCCGTCCGGGACGGATTTGCGCGGACTCCACGCCGCGCAGATACTGCTCGCGGGCGGGTACGTGAACCAGGACCTTCAGGTCGTCACTGCGCACAAACACGGATGAGTTAGCCATGGAAGGGCTCCTGTGTTCTTGCTTCGGCCAAAGGCGCATCGCGACTGCGGAGATGGACCGGATAGACGGGGCCTGGGCTTATCGGTCCCTGTCCCGAGCGCATCAGTTCGCCGCTGCGCCCGCGGGTCGGCAAGGCCCTCTTGCAGGCCCCTGGCAGCCCCTACCTTCGCGATAGGCATTTGATCGTAAGAATGTGTTATATCAATATTTATAGTTATCTATCCGGGTGCTTTTAAGATCCCACGTGCTGGCTCTTGGCCGGCAAATCAGGTACAATTTCAGTGCTTCCTGTCCACCACCTGCAACGGCCGGCCCGCCCAGGTCGGGGATGCCTCCTCAAGCGGCAACGCGGCATCTTGGCCGGCGCTTGGCGTGGAAAACCAGCACGGAAGGCTGATCAGCATGGACGACCTGTCGAGTGCGACTTCCCCGACTCTGACCCCCCAGCCCGTCAGTGTGGATGCCGGTCCATCCCGCATCTCAGCCTATGACGAGCAGAGCATCAAGGTTCTGGAGGGCCTGGAGGCCGTGCGCAAACGGCCCGGCATGTACATCGGGGACACGACGCCCCGCGGCCTGCATCATCTGGTCTACGAGATCGTGGACAACGCCGTGGATGAACACATGGCCGGGCGATGCTCGTCCATTCACGTCATGATCAACGCCGATGGTTCCCTGTCCGTTGTGGATGACGGTTCGGGCATTCCGGTGGGGGCCTACCGGCACGATAACCCCGCCATCAACGGCAAGCCCACCGTGGAGGTTGTCTTGACGGTGCTGCACGCGGGCGGCAAGTTCGACCACACGGCTTACAAGACCTCCGGCGGGCTGCACGGGGTGGGGGCCTCCGTGGTCAACGCCTTATCCGAATGGATGGAGGTCGAAGTTGCCCGCGACGGCAAGCTTTATTCCATTACTTTTGAGCGCGGCCGCACCACCGAGGCTCTGCGCGCGATCGGCCAGCGGGCCAAGACCGGAACCAAGGTCACTTTCAAGCCCGATAACCTTATTTTCCCCGACCTGGCATTCCGCTTCGACACCCTGGCCGGACGGCTGCGCGAAATCGCCTACCTGAACCCGGGCCTGACCATCAAGCTCGAGGAGGAACAGAGCAAGAAGAGTCAGACTTACCATTATCCCGACGGTATTGCGGCCTTCGTCCGCCACCTCAATGATGGCCGGCCCACGCTCACCGAGCAGCCCGTCTCTTTCCGTGCCGAGGATCCGGCCGGCTCGGGGCTGGTCTGCGAGGTGGCCATGCAGTACAACGACGGGTACAACGAAACCATCTTCTCTTTCGCCAATAACATCAACACCATCGAGGGCGGCACGCACCTGTCGGGGTTCAAAACCGCCCTGACCCGCACCCTCAACAACTACGCCCGCGCGGCCAATATCCTCAAGGAGAGCGACCCTGCGCCGGTGGGGGAGGACCTGCGCGAGGGACTGGCCGCGGTGATCTCGGTCAAGGTCTCGGATCCCCAGTTTGAGGGGCAGACCAAGACCAAACTGGGCAATTCGGAAGTCGAGTCCTTCGTGAATTCCACGGTGGGCGAGCGGCTTTCCTCGTGGTTCGAAGAACACCCCGCCGATGCCAAGCGCATCTGCATGAAGGGCATCAACGCCGCCCAAGCCCGCGAGGCCGCCCGCAAGGCCCGCGAACTCACCCGGCGCAAGGGCGCCTTTGATTCCGGAGGGTTGCCCGGCAAGCTCTACGACTGCACCAGCCGCGATGTGGAACAGTCCGAACTGTACCTGGTCGAGGGCGATTCCGCCGGCGGTTCGGCCAAAGGCGGACGGGACCACCGCTACCAGGCCATCCTGCCCTTGCGCGGCAAGATCCTTAATGTGGAAAAGGCCCGTCTGGACAAGATTCTGGGCTTCGAGGAAATCCGCGTCATTATCCAGGCCTTAAGCTGCGGCATCGGGGCCGACGACTTCGACATCTCCAAGCTCCGCTACGGCAAGATCATCATCATGACCGATGCCGATGTGGACGGTTCCCACATCCGCACGCTGCTCTTGACCTTCTTTTTCCGCCAGATGCCCGACCTGATCCGTCAGGGCCGGGTTTACATCGCCCAGCCGCCTCTATACCAGGTGACGCGCAACAAGAAGAGCGAGTACGTGCTCAACGAGAAGCAGATGCGCGGCCTGCTGGGGCAGCTTGGCATGCAGGATTCGGTGCTCATGGTTTACGATGACCAGCACCAGCCCGCCCATCGCCTGGCCGATGGCGATCTGACCGGGGCGTTCGACTTGCTCGAGCAACTGTCCGAGCTGGCCGGCATCGTCGAGCGCCGCGGCATCCGCTTCACCGATCTTCTGGCCCTGCGGGCGCAGGACCCCGACGGCAGGAACCGGCTGCCGCGCATCCGCGTCACCGTGCCCGGGGCCCCCGGCGAGGGCCAGGAAGAGCATTTCTTCTGGACCGAGGCCCAGGAAGACGCCTTCATGACCGCCCAGAATCTGGATTATGAGCTGGATCCTGATCTCGACGATGAAGGCCAGCCGGCCCCCGGAAATGGCTCGGCCGCCGCGTCGCGTTCCGCGCCCTCACGCATCGTGCGCAAGGAGTTGCACGAGGTGAAGGAACTCGAGCGGGTCTTTGCCCGCCTGGCGGAATTCGGCCTGTCCATCGAAGATTTTGATCTGCGTCAGGAAGAATCGGCCGCCGGCGAGAAACTGCCCACGCGGTTCGAACTGATCTCCGGCGATGGCAAGGCCGGCCAGCATACGCGCCCGATCCCCAACCTCGCCGGGATCGTTCAGACCATCCTGGACCAAGGCAAGGAGGGCATCGAGATCAAGCGTTTCAAAGGTCTGGGTGAAATGGACGCCGAACAGCTCTGGGAAACCACCATGGCTCCGGCCAACCGCACGCTTCTGAAAGTCTCGTGGGATGCCGCCAGCCAGGCCGAGAAACTCTTCACCATCCTCATGGGTGAGGAAGTCGAGCCCCGCCGCGCCTACATCGAAGAGCACGCCCTGGAAGTCAAGAACCTGGATGTGTAAG
>JAJXSS010000396.1 GCA_021784455.1 Planctomycetota bacterium | reverse complement strand
TGTACTCCAACGTGTTGCCTCCGTAGAAATTGAGGTTGCCCGCGGCGTTGGTGGAGGCGCCGATGCTGCTGGCAAGGCCGCCATCGGCCAGCTTGGTGACTTGCAGCGTGCCGTTATTGCCGGATGCCATGGATGTCGAGCCAGTGTAGCTGTTCCCGGCGTTGGCCAGCACAACGGTACTACTGGCACTGCTCGTGGCGCTCGTGTTGGGGGGCTGAATGCTCACTTTGGTCGATGCGGTCCCGTTGTTCGTAATCTGCGGATCAAAGGTGAGCAAGGAGCCGCTGGTGGAATTGACGCCGATCACCGAAAGGCTCAGAGCGGAGGCGACGTCAGGGGAAACGAACCCAATCGCGCCGGGGTTGCTGAAAGTCACCGTGTAGGGATTGTTCTTGAGAACCACACCGCCGGCACTACCTATCGTGAACAACCGATCGGTGGTTCCACTACCTGTGAACGAGAGTGTGCCGCCGTTGATGACGAGGTTGCCGGCGGCATTACTGGAGGCGCCCAGAGAGCTGGCGCTTCCACCATTGCCCACGTTGCTGGCGCTGAGGGTGACGTTGGCTCCGATCGTTGTGGCGCCGGTATAGGTGTTCAGGCCGGTTAGGTTGAAGTTGCTACCGCCTGTGGCCGTCACGCTCAGGCCCCCGTTCGACACGACATTCGTTAAGGTGAGTTGGGAATTGGTGCCCAGGGTGATGGTTTGCGTCCCGCCCCCCAGGTCAATATCCAGGGCGGCATTGCCGCTTCCACCGATAGTGACCATCTTGTAGCCCCCGACAAGGTCAGTAATTCCCGCACCGGACGGGAGGTAGAAGGTTTGCGAGCTGGTCTTGGCTTGAAGGGTAAGGGTGTAGGCCCCTGCATAGTTGAATGAGAGGCCCGTCGACGGCGGGGTAACTCCTGTTTGCACGGTTTGGTTGGCGGTCAGGGTCAGTGAGCTGTCCCAGATGCCATTGATGGTTCCGCCGACCCAGTTGTTCGGGTCGTTGTAATCGTAGGGACCGGTGCCGGTTTGATTGAATCCGGTCGTCGCCGCCGGGGCCGTTCCGGCCGCGACCGTGCTCAGGATCAAACCGACCAAGGACCAGAAAGCGGACAGTCGTTTGAGTCTCATCGTGCATCCTCCAATCGAAAGGTTTAACCGACTCGAATCTACGAGAGGGACTGGTCTGGGCGGGCTACGCTGCCCGCCCGTTGGAAATCAAAGGGAAGCACCACCGGCTGGCGCGGCTGCCCCGGCTGCTCGATCAGGGCGCACAGTTCGGCCACCGCCGCCTGGCCCAGGTTGTAGAAGGGCACCACCACCCGATCCAGGGCGATGAAACGCTGCGCCCCCGGGTCGTTATCGATGGTCAGGATGGACAAATCCCGGGGTACGCGCAGACCGGTCTGGGCGGCGGCCAGCAGCATCACCCGCCCGCTGTCGTTGCCGCACAACACCGCCGTGGGCCGGTCGGCCTGTTGCAGCCACTGCGTGTACACCCGGAGCATGGCTCCCGGGCGCTGGGCCACCCCGGCTAAGGGAGGAATCGAGAGGAATCGGGGTGTCAGCCCCGCCTCGGTCATGGCCTGGGCATAGCCGGCCCGGCGGTCGAGCACGCTGTAGTGCAGGTCCTGCTGGGAGTTCTCGGCCATGACATCGCCATCCACGTAGGCGATACGGGAATGGCCCTGTTCCAGGAGCTGGCCGGTGGCCTGGGTCGCGGCCCCCAAATCATCGGGGCGAACGCAATTCTCATCCAGCTTGCAGTTGATCCAGATGGCCGGGATGCGGCAGCGATCCAGCAGTTCATGGACGGCCCGCGGCACACCAAAGGCGTAATTGATCAAAAGGCCATCGACGGTGCGTTCCCGGACAATGCGCGGAGCGGGGGGCTCGGGGTGCTCGGGGCAAGGATCCTCGACCATATCTTGAACAAGACATAACTTGCTGTCGCGCAATGCCTTGCGCAATCCAACCTCGAATGCCGGGTCCAAGACCGAGTGCATGGACAAGGAACTGCAGACCATGCCCAGAAAGCGGGTCCGGCCGGTGCGGGTAGCGCGAGCGGCGGAGATGGGGCGGTAGCCGATCTTGGCGGCCGCATCCATGATCCGGCGGTGGGTCTCAACAGCCACGGGAGCCTTGCCCGTAAAGGCGCGGGAGACGGTGGCATCGTTGACCCCGGCGATTCTGGCCACATCTTTTAGAGTTGCAAAGGTTTTCATGGCAAATACTTGTGCCAGTTCATACCCATCAAAATCATCTGTGCGACCGCGTTGTAGAGACGTCTGCCGGCGGTATGATTTTTTGGTTCCGAAGTAATGCCGACGATTGCATGCCGACGATTGCAGTGTACACTCTATCAATTCGAAGTCAAGAGTTCCGCAGATTATTCTTCAAGAGCAGAATCACGCATTCCCGCCGCCTAGCTCTCCCATGGATCCAACTTTGAAAAACTTGATTGTGCTTTGCCCCGACGAGATGCGTGGCGACTGCCTGGGGGCCAACGGCCTGAACCCCGACATCCGCACCCCGGCCCTGGATGCCCTGGCCCGGCGCGGGGTGAATCTCTCGCGCCATTTCGCCAGCTTCGCCAAGTGCGTCCCCGCCCGCATCAGCCTGATGACCGGCCGGTATTGCCACACCGATGGCTTCCGCACCATCTATCAGAACCTGCCCGCCGAGCAGCCGGATGTGCTTTCCACCTTGCTCGGGCGGGGCTATCAGGCCGCCCTGTTCGGCAAAAACCATTGCTGGGAGAACATTCTTGAGGCCAGTCACACGCCCCCGGAACTGGCTCCGGGGCAGCGCGGCCTGCGCATTGATCACCACTCCTGGACCAATGGGTTCCGGGACATCTTCGACCACAGCAAACACACCCTGGCGCCCTCGGCCGAGGCCCGGCAGCGGTGCGAACTCGACCAGCCCTTGACGGCCCAGACCCCTTATCGCGGCGATTTTGACGCCATGTGGTGCGATGAGGCCTATACCCAGCAGGCCATCCGTTTCCTGCGCGAGGTGCGCGACAAAGACCGGCCGTTCTTCCTGCAAGTCAACCTTGAATCCCCTCATCCGCCCTATGCCGCGCCCGAGCCGTGGTATTCGATGTACGACCCCCAGGCCATCGCCCTGTTTCCCCACGATCTGCCGGCCGGGGCCCCGCTGTCGCTGCGCAAGCAGCGGGAACTGCGCACCGGCATGGATGCCGATGAGGACCTCTTGCGCAAGATGCAGGCGGTCTACTACGGCATGATCAGCCAGATGGATGCCCGCATGGGCCGCATCATCACCGCCCTGGACGCCGAGGGGCTGTGGGACAGCAGCATCGTGCTGCTTTGGTCGGATCATGGGGATTTCGCCGGCCAGTACGGCCTGCCGGAGAAATGGGACACCACCTTCGCTGATTGCCTGCTGCACGTGCCGTGCGTTTTAGCCGGCGGGGGCTTGCCCGCCGGCCGGACAGTCAGGGCCTTGACCGACCACACCGACCTGGCCCCCACGCTGCTGGGGCTGTTGGGCCTCCAGCCCCACTGGCACATTCACGGTCACGATCTGGGACCGCTGCTGCGGGGACAGGCCACCATCGCCCGCGATGCGGTGTTTGCCGATGGCGGCCACGAAGTGGAAATGCGCCGCCGGATGAACTTTGAGAAGGCAGATGGCAAGCAGCGGACCTACCGTGAATGCCCCGAAGCCATGGCCCGGGCCAAGATGGTCCGCACCGAGCGCTACAAGCTGGTGATGCGCGAAACCGGCGACCACGAGCTGTACGACCTGGCCCAGGACCGCTGGGAACTCCACAACCGCTGGGCCGATCCGGTCCTGGGCCCCGTGCGTGCCGAGCTGATGGAGCGGCTGATTCACTGGTGCCTCTTGACCGACACCGACCGGCCCCACCAGCACACCGTGGGGGCCTGAGCCCCCGGCGGAGCCGCGCCCCACGCTAGCCCCCGCTGCAGGCGTGAGTGTCTGTACCGCGGGGCCACGGAGACGTCGCTTGCGGGGGCGTCGCCCCGCGACTTCGCGGCGAGTGTTGCCGGCCGTCAGTGCCCGGGGGCTGCGTCAGGCGGGCCGTAAACCACTTCGTAGTACACGGTGTGGGTCACAGCGCCATCCAGGGTGATCTTGCCGTCCACGGGCTTGAGGGTCTGGCCGGTGCGCCGGCCATCGTGGTCCAGGATGTAGATCACCGGCTGGCCGGGGCGTTTGAAGGTCAGATCGACGGCCACCGGCTCGACCAGCATGGGCGGGCCGCCGGGGGCGATCAGGTTGCCGGCGATCATCTTCATGCCTGTATTGCGTACCCGGGCCAGGGTGGTGATCAGCAGGTGCTTGTCCGTGGGGATGG
>JAJXSS010000395.1 GCA_021784455.1 Planctomycetota bacterium | reverse complement strand
TGCGTTCGGCGCTCTGCGACCAGTAGCGAATCCTCCGCTCGCGGTCCACCAGGTAAACCCCATCCTCCATCCGGTCCAGAATGTCCCAGTGGAAACCCACCGGCACATCCTGCAGAAAAGCCTCCAGGCCGGCTTGGCTGGCGGCCAACTGCACACCCTTGGGTAATTCGCCCATGGCCCATCCTCGGTGCGATCCGCCCCGGGAAGTCATACTTCTGTGCCGCCCCACTGATGATCGGATACCAAGATCCTTAAGTTAAACCTGGCCCAGCAGACACCCCCATGGAAGTCCCCTGCAGGCCCGGGCCCTGCCCGGAAAGTTAACCCGACTTGCAATAACCTATATACTTAGTACGCTAACTAAGTAGAAGTTAGCGTACTAACTATCTATAGGTGAGGTC
Organism: Planctomycetota bacterium; assembly: GCA_021784455.1. Taxonomy (GTDB): domain Bacteria; phylum Planctomycetota; class Phycisphaerae; order Phycisphaerales; family Phycisphaeraceae; genus JAJXSS01. Next base: position 3,951 of record JAJXSS010000395.1, on the reverse strand, counting down.
CAGATGATTACGCCCTCTCTGCCGCCCAGTCCTATCGAAGTGCCCGAGGTCAAACTGTTTCGGGCTCTATTGATGCAAGTCGGTCTGGTACGAAGGGTTATGACGCCTTACTTCCGCCGCTTTGGGATCAGCGGGGCCCAATGGGCGGTGTTGCGGGCCCTGGCCCGCGCCCATCGCGATGGGTTGGAGGGCCTCAAGGGGTCGGAAATCGGCGATCGGCTTCTGATCCGACCCCCCAGTGTTACAGGCGTTTTGGACCGGCTGGAACGGGAAAAGCTCGTGCAACGCCTGCCTTCCCAAGCCGACCGCAGAATGAAACTGGTCAGCCTGACGACGCAGGGGCGGGAACTGGTGGAACAACTGGAAGCGGGCCATGCCGGCCACATCCAGCAGGTGTTTGCCGGATTGTCGGCCCAGGAACAAATGGAATTGCGAACCTTAATCGACAAACTGAACCAACACCTGACCCAACTGGCGGATCAGGTGGAGAAGAGCACTAGCTAGCGGCTCGCGGCGTGTGGCCAGTAACTGGTGGTTAGTGACTGGTGGGGTGTGATCAATGGCTGGCGGCTGGAGCACTGGCCCGGGGTCAGCAACTGCCAGCCACTCCTGAGGAGCTTTTGGATGCGGATCATCAAGACTTTGATCGTGCTGGTGGTACTGGTCGTAATCGCAGGGGTCGCGTGGCACTTCTACCTGCAGCGGGCCAAAGGTGACGGGCCCGATTACCGCACGGCCACGGTGACGCAGGGCACGCTGGTCTCGACCATTGGGGCCACAGGCACCATCGAGCCCGAAGAACAAGTGGATGTGGGGGCCCAGGTGGCCGGCAAGATCATCCAGTTCGGCATGGACACCGCCGGCCACCCGGTGGACTACAACTCGGTGGTCAAAGAAGGCCAGGTGCTGGCCAAGATCGATCCCACGCTGTACGAGTCGGATGTGAAAACAGCCCAGGCTCAACTGGCCCAGGCCCAGGCTTCCGTCGCGGTGGCCCGGGCCAACCTGCTGCAGAACCAGGCCCAGCTCGAAAACGCGCTGCAGAACTGGAAGCGAGCCCAGCAACTGGGGCCCTCGGAAGCGCTGGCCCAGACCAATTATGACGCTTACAAGGCCGCCTACGACGCCGCCAAGGCCAATGTCGCCGCCGCCGAAGCCACCATCACCGAGGACCAGGCCAACGTCTCGGCCGCCCAGGCGAACGTGGACAAGGCCATGCAGAATCTGAACTACTGCGTCATCGAGTCCCCGGTGAACGGCACGATCATCGACCGGCGCGTGGACATCGGCCAGACGGTGGTTTCAAGCCTCAGCGCGCCGAGCCTGTTCCTGATCGCCCGGGACCTGCACCGCATGGAGGTGTGGGTGGCGGTGAACGAAGCAGATGTGGGCAACATTCACCCCGGCCAGGCGGTGACGTTCACCGTGGACGCCTTCCCCGGCGAAACCTTCCGGGGAACGGTCAAGTCCGTGCGGCTCAACGCCACCATGACCCAGAACGTGGTGATCTACACCGTGGTCGTAGGCACGGACAATTCCAGCGGGCGGCTGCTGCCTTACCTGACGGCCAACGTCCAGTTCGAGCTGGCCCGGCACGAGAACATTTTGCAGGCTCCCAACGCGGCCCTGCGCTGGACGCCGGACCTGAAGGAGATCGCCCCCCAATACCGCCAGGGGCTGCCGCTCGGCCAGCAGCCGAGTTCGGCTCCGGCCACCCCCTCGGCCCGCGCGTATAAGGGGATGGGCCACGGCATGTTATGGGTGAAGGATGGCCAGTACCTCAAACCCGTGCCCGTGCGGACGGGCATCACCGATGGCGTGATGACCGAAGTGGCCGGCCGCGATGTCACGGACGGCATGATCGTGGTGACGGGAGAAAAAGTGACCAGTGCGGATGACGGCGTGACCAATCCCTTCGCGCCGCAATTCGGCAAGGTCTTCCAGCGCAACCGCCAACAGAACCAGCAGCACGCCCAGGGGCAAGCCCCGGCCGCCGGCGGCCAGGAGCAGCCGCAGAAGCCGGCCGCCGGCGGGCCGGGCCAGCCGCCGGCCTCAGGCGGACAGGGCCGCGGCCCGCGCCAAGGTGGGCGGGGGCAGTAGCGCGCGGGCTGATCGGTTAATCGGTGGCTCGGTTAATCGCTCCGAACGCCCCCCCCTGCTGACGCCGGCCTCTGGCCGGTCCGCCGATCCCCTGGTCAACCGATGAACCGTGCAACTGTCGCGGAGCGACCCATGGAACTGATCGAACTCAACAATGTGTACAAGACCTACCACCTGGGCGAAGTGGATGTGCCCGTGCTCAAGGGGATCACGCTCACCATCGGGCAGGGGCAATTGGTGGCCTTGATGGGAGCCTCGGGCTCAGGCAAGAGCACGTTGATGAACATTCTGGGGTGCCTGGACCGGCCCAGTTCGGGAGACTACTGGCTGGACGGTCAGGAGATGTCGCGGGTGGCCAATAATCAGCGTGCCCTGGCCCGGAACCAGAAGATCGGCTTCGTGTTCCAGAACTTCAACCTCCTGGCCCGCACCAGCGCCCTGGAGAACGTGATGATGCCGCTGAGCTACAACGCCGAGCACCTGACCGACCGCCAGGCCCGCAAGCGGGCCTCGGAGCTGCTGGAGCGGGTGGGGCTGGCCGAGCGCATGCACCACCACCCCTCGCAGCTTTCGGGCGGGCAGCAGCAGCGGGTGGCCATCGCTCGATCGCTGATCAACGATCCGCCGCTGGTGTTCGCCGACGAGCCCACGGGCAACCTGGATTCCCACACCAGCGTGGAGATTCTGCAAATGTTCCAGACGCTGAACCGGGAACAGAACATCACCATTGTGCTGGTCACGCACGATGCCAACGTCGCCAAGTACGCCCAGCGCGTGATCCGGATCAGCGATGGAGTGATCGAAGAGTAGGAGCCAGGGCAAGAGGGGCAAGCCGTGAAGACGAGCGCCCCCATCCGTCGGCTTGCCCCTTGCCCCTGAATCTGGAGACCGGTCATGATGAAATTCCTGCGCATTCTGCTTTTGGCCTTGCGGGCCTTGAAACGCAACCCGATGCGGGCGGGGCTGACCACGCTGGGCATCATCATCGGGGTGTCAGCGGTGATCGCCATGATGGAGATCGGCTCGGGGGTGTCGGCCGAGATCCAGAGCACGATCTCCAACATGGGGGCCAACGTGATCATGATCTGGCCCGGCCAGGCGGCCAACGCGGGGGTGAGTTTCGGCGCCGGCACGGCGGTGACCCTGACGCCCCAGGACTGCGACGCCATCCTGCGCGACTGCCCGGCGGTGCGCTGGGCCTCGCCGGTGGTGGGAGCCCGGGCCCAGCTCGTCTACGGGCACACCAATTACGTGCCCTGGCAGATCAATGGCGTGACCCCCCAGTACCTGGAGGCCCAGAACTGGCTGCCCCTGCAGGAAGGGGACGTTTTCACCGACCAGGATGTACGCAACGCCAGCAAGGTGTGCCTGGTGGGCCAGACCATCGTAAATGAGTTGTTCGACGGGCAGGACCCCGTGGGCAAGGAGATGCGCATCCGCAACGTGGCCTTCAAAGTGATCGGGGTGCTCAAGGCCAAGGGGGCCAACATGATGGGCTTCGACCAGGACGACGTGGTGCTGGCCCCCTGGACCAGCATCAAGTTCCGGGTGACGGGCTCGATGCTGACCAACGCCAACCAGAGCGCCGCCAGCAGCGTGTCCACCTCGGTCAATACCCTGAGCAACCTCTATCCCGAAAGCTCGATCGTGCTCTATCCGCAGCCCTCGGCCGTGCAGGCGGCCGACCGGCCCCAGGCCATCCGCTTCATCAACGTCAACAACATTACGGTTTCCGCCTGGACCTCCGATCAGATTCCCACGGCCATCCGCGAAGTGACCCAGGTCCTGCGCGAACGCCACCACATCCGGGCCGGGCAGGACAACGACTTCAACATCCGGGACATGACCCAG
>JAJXSS010000394.1 GCA_021784455.1 Planctomycetota bacterium | reverse complement strand
TATCCATGACCAAGCTGGCGGTTGAAATTCCCGATGCCCTGGCCCAGGAGATTCGCCGCTACATCGCGGATGGTTGGTTTACCTCCGAGGCCGAATTGCTCCGTGCCGCTCTGCGCGAGTTCGTGCGCCGTAACCGGGCCGGTGTTCTTGAGCGCTTCCAGCGCGAAGATATCGCATGGGCGCTGTCACAGAGAAAGCACAAGGCGTGAGGGTGGTCGTCTGCGATACCGGCCCCATATTCCATCTCCATCAGGCGGGCCTGTTGGATTGGCTGGCGGCAGCGGGCGAAATCTACATTCCCCAAGCCGTCGAGGATGAGCTGTCGGCACTGATTTCGGACTGGACGGAACTGCGCCCCAGATGGTTGCGGGTAAAGCAAGGCAGAACTCCACCCGATGAAGCAATGGCCGTGCTCTGTCGTGAAATGATGCTCCACGACGGCGAAATCGACGCCATTTCGCTGGCTCGTGAAGTCAAAGCCCACTGGCTGCTGACCGATGATGCCACCGCGCGGCTGGTAGGCGAATCTCTGAAGCTCGAAGTCCACGGATCGCTGGGTGTCATCCTCTGGCGCGCCGCCCAGGACGACCTGAACCCGCAGGCCGCCAGGGCTGGCTTACGCCGCCTGAAATCGACTTCGCTTTGGGTTTCGGACCGGATTTTGAGCGAGGCTGCCGCGGCTCTCGATGAAATCTTGCACGCGAGGTAGTCATACCTCCGCGTCCTCTTCCTCTTCCGACACCACGCGGGCGATGCCCGCCAGGGAGTCGCCATCTTCCAGGTTGATCACCTTGACGCCCTGGGTTCCGCGGCCGGTCTGGCGGATGGTGCCCGCCTCGATGCGCACGATCTTGCCCTGCGTGCTGATGAGCATCAGGTCATCGGCCGGGCCCACCGCCAGGAGCCCCACCACCTTGCCGTTGCGGTCGTTGGTGGCGATGTCCTTGCGGCCTTTGCCCCCGCGGCTCTGCACCCGGGTCGTGCCATCCTCCAACTGCACCAGGTACTCGCCCAGAGGCGTACGCTTGCCGAAGCCGTTGGCCGTGGCGGACAGCAGGTCCCGGTCATCATCCTGATCGCAGCGCACCAGACCCACCACCTCGTCTCCCTCGGCCAGATCGATCCCCCGCACACCGGAAGCGGAGCGGCCCATGGCCCGGGCATCGTTCTCGTGGAAGCGGATGGCCATGCCCTGGGCCGTGCCCAAGAGCAGGTGATCGCCCCCGCTGGTCCAGGTGACGCCGATCAGGTTATCGCCCTCGCGCAGGCTGATGGCGATGATGCCCCCCCGGTTCACGTTACGGTAATCCGCCAGGGCCGTCCGCTTGATGATCCCCTTGGCCGTGGCAAAGCACAAAAAGAGCTCGCGCCGCTCAAAATCCTCGATGGGCATGAAGGCGCAGACCCGCTCGGATTCCTTGAGCTCCAGGAGATTCACGATGGCCCGCCCCCGGCTGGTGCGCGGAGCCTCGGGAATGAAATAGACCTTGATGCAGTACACCCGCCCCGTGTTGGTGAAGCACAAGAGGTCATCGTGGGTGGAGGCGACGAAGAGTTCCTCGGTGAAATCGCCATCCTTGATGTCGGCGCCGATCACGCCCTTGCCGCCGCGGCCCTGGGTGCGGTAATCGGCCACCGGCGTGCGCTTGATGTAGCCCGCGTGGCTGATCGTCACCACCACCTGCTCCTGGGGCGTCAGGGCCCCCATGTCAATGGCCTGGGCCTCCACCCCGGAAATCTCGGTTCGCCGCGGGTCGGCGTAGCGGGTCTTGAGGTCCAGCGTCTCGGCCCGGATGATGGCCTTGACCCGCTCGTCGCTGGCCAGGATGGCCTCGAACTCCTCGATCTGGGCCAGCAGCTTCGCGTATTCCTCCACCAGGCGGTCGATCTCCAGGCCCACCAGTTGGATGAGCTGCAGGCGGCCGATGGCCTCGGCCTGCACCCGCGTCAGGCGGGCGGCGTTCGCCACGCTCTGGGCCAGGAGACGCTGGGGGATCTTGGGAGCGTAAGGGTGCTCCGGAGGAATGCGGAAGCCCCGGGCCATCAATTTGTCGATCGCCTCTTCCTTGGTCCGGCTCCCCCGGATCAGCTTGATCACTTCGTCGATGTCGCAGACCGCGTAAATCAGGCCCTCGATGCGGTGGGCCTCGTGCTGGGCCTTGCGCAGGCGGAAAGCCGTGCGCCGGCGGATCACCTCCACCCGGTGCTCGATGTACAGCTCGATCAATTCCTTGAGGGGCAGTGTCCGCGGCTGCCCCCGCACCAGGGCGATGTTCAGGATGCTGAACGTCGACTGCAGCGGGGTCATCTCGTAAAGCTGGTTTTCCACGACCCGCGGGTCGGCCCCCTTCTTCAGCTCGACCACCACCCGCATGCCCGTGCGGCCGGAAGACTCATCGACAATGTCGGAGATGTCGGTGATGCGCTCCTGCTTGCGGCAATCCACGATCTTGGCGATCAGGGCGTCGTTCTTGGAAACCTGAAACGGAATCTGGGTGATGACCAGGCGCTGCCGGCCGGTCTTGGTCTCTTCGGTAGCTACCCGCCCCCGCAGCGTGATCTTGCCCCGCCCCGTACCGTACGCCTCCACCACGCCCTTCTGGCCCATGATGATGCCGCCGGTGGGGAAATCCGGCCCCGGCACCAGCTTGATCAGCTCGGGAAGGCTGATGTCGGGATTGCCCAGCGTGGCCACGATGGCCTCGCAGATCTCCCCCAGATTGTGCGGAGCCATGGAGGAGGCCATCCCCACCGCGATGCCCGTCGAGCCGTTGACCAGCAGGTTGGGGAACTTGGCCGGCAGCACCTTGGGCTCAAAGCACGTCTCGTCAAAGTTGGGCTGCCAGTCCACCGTTTCCTGGTCCAGGTCCTCCAGCATCTCCGTGGCGTGGCGGTGCAGCCGCGCCTCGGTGTAACGCATGGCCGCGGGGGGATCCGGATCGATCGAGCCGAAGTTCCCCTGCTTGTCCACCAGCAGGTAGCGGGTCTTCCACTCCTGGGCCAGGTTGACCAGAGTGGGGTAAATGGCCTGATCCCCGTGCGGGTGGTACTTCTTCATCGTCTCGCCGACGATGCCCGCGCACTTGGAATGCTTTTTGGTCGGAGCCAGCCCCAGATCGTGCATGGCCACCAGAATCCGCCGCTGGCTGGGTTTCAACCCATCCCGCACATCGGGCAAGGCACGATCCACGATCGTGCTCATGGCATAGGTGAGGTAGCTGTCCGAAAGCTCCTGTTCGATGGCGGTGTCGATGGTCCGCCCGGCGGCGCCGAACGCCTCCTCGGCGCCGTTGGCCGCGGGCCCCGGACCATTCGGTCCCGCCCCTTGGGGGATGGACTCACCGGGCGGGGTTCCGGGGGGGTTCTCAGGCTGGTTTTCGGGGGTTTCGCTCATGGGAGGGGCTGGTCCGGCGGCCGGTATTTCTGGGGGGCCGCAAGTCCCGTATTATAAGCCAAGCAGCCCCTGGACGCGAACCGGCCTCCGCGCCCCCGCCGATGCAGAAATGGCCTGAAATAAGGGTTTTCCCGGGCAGCTCAGCCCGGGCCCCACTCTCCCAGACGGGCCAGAAACGACCGGGCTTCGTCCCGGTGCTGCGGACTCTCGATCAGCGGCTTGAGGCACTGCCGGGCCTGGGCCACACGGCCCGCCCGCGCATAGGCTTCGCTCAGCCGGTAGTACGTGACCGGCCCGAAGATGCTGGGCTCGAAGCTGACCCAGCGGTCGTACGCCCCGCTGTGCCCCAGTTCCAGCACCTTCTCCCACAGGCTCGCGGCCAGGGCATGCTCGCCCTGTGCCGCCGCCCACTGGGCCCGCCCCCACAACAACGGCGGACTGGCGGGGAAATACTGCCGGGCAAGATTGGCCGCCAGGTGCCGGGTCATGGGAAACCCCGGCGGCAGATGGGGCGTCATGAGCACGTATTCGAGCAGCAGCAGCAGCGGCGAACCCAGCGCCAGCAGATCTCGGGCAGTAGCCACGGTGCGGGCCGCCTGGGCCAGAACCTCCCCCCCCGCCCGGGCGTCGCCCAGGGCCAGCAGCGTGCGGCCCAGTTCCACCTGGTAATAGAACTGGCCGGGCCGGTCACGTAGTTCCAGTTCCAGCAGCCGCACCCCACGCTCCAGCTTGGCCCTCATCAGGGGTTTCACATAGCCGTAGTGACGGATGCGCACCGTGCTGGGCCGGGCGTCACGTTCCAGGGCCTGGGCCTGGGCATGGGAGACCGGATCCAAATGCGGATGGCAGCGGCCGACATAACGCAGCCCTTCCAGACGCCGGAAAAGCCGCATGTGCCACATCTCGGTAAACAGCTCGGGATGGGCCTCATCGGAAAGGTCCTGGTGGATCACCAGGAAGGAAT
>JAJXSS010000018.1 GCA_021784455.1 Planctomycetota bacterium | reverse complement strand
TTCCGATCTCACGGGGCGGAAAAGCTGGCCCTGCGCCGGGCCTACACCGCCGGCTCGGTGCTGCCGGCGGCCGTGACCGATGCCTGCCGGCGCACTCTAGGCATCGAAGTGGGACAGGTGTACGGCTGTACGGAATTCGGCTCGGCCACTTTCAACGATCCCCTGGAACCGGGCTTTGCCCCCCAGTCGGCCGGCCAGCCCATGGATGGGGTGTGCTTCCGCATCGTGGCCCCGGCCGGCGAGCCCCGGCCCGGCCGCGAACTTCCGCCGGAGGCCCAGGGCCAGGTGCAGGCCCGCTCGCCGACCATGTTTGAGGGGTACCTGGGCCAGATGGACGCCCCCTTCACCGACGGCTGGTTCGACACCGGAGACCTGGGGCGGCTGGACAGCCGCGGCCGGCTGTGGATCACGGGTCGAACCAAGCTGCTGATCGACATCGACGGCCGCAAGGTCAATCCCCTGGAAATCGAGGCCATCTTGAGCACGCATCCCGATGTAGAAGAGGCGGCCGTGATCCCTCTGCGCATCACCCAGACCGCCAACCGGCTCAAGGCCTTGATTGTGCCCCGGACGGGCGCCACGCCCGAGGAAGATTCCCTGCGGCGCTTCGTGCGGGAGCGGCTCAGCCCCCACAAGGTGCCACGCGTTTTCGAAATGTGTGCGGCGCTGCCCCGCTCCCCCCTGGGCAAACTGCGCCGGGAGGCTCTGAAATGACCACCCCAGCCGGTCAATCGCTGAAACCTCTGATCGCGGCGCTGCTGGCGGGGCTGTGGCTGGCCCTGGGCACGGGCTGCCAGTCCCAGCCCCCCCTGCCGCGCTATCCCTGGCAGGGTGAGACGGCCGTGCTGACCACCCTGCAATCCCGGGCTCGCTCCGTGCACACCCTGACGGCCGCCTTCCGCATGTCCCTGCGCCGCAAGGACGGGCAATGGATCAGCCTGGACGGCGTGCTGGCGGCACGCTTGCCGGACTATCTGCATATCCAGGCGTGGAAGTTCGACCAGGATGTATTCGACTTCACCCACCGGCCGGATGGCACCTGGCTGTGGGTGACACCGCGCTCCGGCGCGAGCGGATCTTCAGCGCCGGCCCTGCCCCCGAAGCTTCCCAAGCACGCCTGGGGATGGCTGGCCGGCGATCTGGTGCCCGCCCGGGACATCCAGCCCAGTCGTATCGGGCCGCGCAGGGCCGATGGCCTGGTGACCGTGCAGGCTCCCCTGCCGCACACGGAGGGCTGGTCGCTGGCTTGGAGCATCGACACGCAGACGCGCACCATCCGCGTGTGCCGGATTTACGATGAGCACAACCACCTGGCCCAAACCATTCAATTCCAGCACTACGTGACCGTGAAGGATGTGCCGTTGCCCACCCGGATCGAAACGCGGGGACGCTGGGACATGTCGCTGCGGTTGCACGACCTCCATCTCAATGAGCCGCTGGCAAAGGATGCCTTCCAACCCCGGCCGGGGGCCACCACCCAGCCGTGACCACCCCGCAGCCACATTCCGAACTCCCGGAATCGTCCCACGAATCGCCCCCGGAAATGTGCCCGGAGACATCCCCGCATGCGCCGCCGGGGGCCGCCGCCCGGCCCTCGGGGCCCGATAGGCCACCCTCCTGGCTGGGACGGTTGTGGCTGATCCCCTCGCGGCATCCCTGGCTCACGCTGGTGTTCGGGGCGCTGATCCTGGGGCTAGCCCTGTGTTCGGCGGCGCGGATTCACCCCGTCTCATCCCTGCGGCCGATGTTCGCCGCCACCGACCCCACGGCCGCCGCCATGGTGACGGTGTACGAACAGTTCGAGGCCTCCGACAGCTTGTTTCTGTTGGTGCGGGATCCGGCCGGGACTGACCAGGACCCGGTGGCCACCCTGACCGCCTTCGCCCGGCGGCTGAAGGCGGCCGTGGCCACCGACCGGGCTGCCCGAACCATGGTCACCGCCATCGACTATCAGGCCGCCGATGCCGTGCAGCGCTTCATCCGCCGGGAAGTTGCGCCCAACGGCCTGTACTACCTGAACGATCAAGAGTTCGACCGTCTGCGCCAGCGTCTGACCCCTCAAGGCATGCGCCAGGCGATCGCCCGAGACGAGGCCCTGGTCGCGGCCGGCTCGCCCGTGGCCGATGCCCTGGGGGATGCCTTGGTTCAGGACCCTCTGCAACTGCACGAACTGCTTCTGGCCTCGATGCCGGGGCTGGGCGGGCGCCTGGCGGGCAGCGACCCCCAGGGCAGGTTCATCGGCAAGGATGGCCGCAGCCTGCTGATCCGCATCCGCGCCGCCCAACCGGCGGGCAACCTGGATTTCACCCGGCGGTTCATGCCGATGATGCGCCGCGTGGTGCGCCAGGCCGCCCCGGGTCCGCTCAAGGTGGAATACACCGGCGGCTACCCCATCGCCGAACTCTCCGAGCATGTGATCCGGCGGGACATGATCCTCAACATATTCGAGTCGGTGGCGCTGCTCCAGATCATCTTCCTGGTGTTTTACCGCAGACTGTGGAACTTCCCCCTGACCTTCCTGCCGGTGGCCTGGGGCATCGGCGTGGCCTTCGGTGTGTTCGCCCTGTTCACGCGGAACCTGACGCCCGTGGTGGGCGCCTCGGGCGGGATTCTGGCGGGCATGGGGGTAGAGTACGGGATTCATTACCTGTCCACCTATCACCGCCTGCGCCTCAAGGGGCTGGAGGCGGCGCCGGCCGCGGACGCCACCATCAAGCTGGCCCCGGCGCTGTTCGCCGCGTGCATCACCTCGATGATCGGCTTCGGGGTCATTGCCACCACGCGGGTGCCGGCCCTGCGTGATTTTGCCCTGATCGATGCCCTGGGGCTGGGCGGCACGCTGGTGGGTGTAATCCTGCTGATGCCGGCCGTGCTGACCTTGCTCAACCGCCGCACGCACCGGGACCTGACGCCCATCCGCATCGACCTGGGGCCGATGGTGGGGTGGGTCGGCCGACATCTGAAGGCGTGTCTGCTGGTTTCGGTGGCGGGGCTGGGGCTGTGCGGCCTGATTCTGGCCTGGCGCGGGCCGGTGAACTTCGAACAGGACATGTCGGTGATGAACCCCCGGCCCAACCCGCCCCTGCAGGCCCAAGCCGACCTGGCCCGGCTGTTTCCCGGGGCGCTGGAATCGGTGCTGATCCTGGAGCAGGCGCCCAGCCCCCCGGCCCTCATCACTCAGGCCCACGAAGTCGAAAATCGCCTGGCGGCCCCTTCCCTGCGCCGCTTCGGGGTGACCGCACCGCTGAGCATCGCCCTGTTGCTGCCCGACCCGGCCCGCGTGGTCGAGCGCCGCCGGCAGGCTCAGGCCCTGGATGTCGAGGCGATCGTCGCCGGCTTCGATCACGCGGTGGCGGATAGTGCATTTGCGCCGACGGCGTTCAAGGGCTATGCCGAGTTCTTGAAACGCTTTCTGCGGCCGGGGGATCCCCCCGGCATCAAGACGCTGGCCCAGTACCCGGCCATCTCCTCGATGCTGCTGCCGCGGGTAGCGTTTGCCCATCCGGATCGGCCCGTGACCCAGGCCCTGACCACCGTGCAGTTTGCCCGTGATTTCGCTTCGGCCCGCCAGCGGCAGGAAGCGGCCCGGGCCATCCGCACTCAGCTCACCGGCATCCCCGGTGTTACCGTGACGGGCATGGATCTGTTGCGCGACGCGGCCCGCGACACCGTCGAGCGCGATCTGATGTGGCTGACCATGCTTTCGCAGGTGTTCGTTTTCGGCTGGATTCTGCTGAGCTTCCGCAGCGTGGGGCTGACGCTGCTGTCGACCATCCCTCCCGCGTTCGGATTCATTCTGCTGCTGGCAGTGATGGCCCTGTTGGATGTGCGCTGGAACCTGGTGAACGTGGTGGCTATCCCCATCTTAATGGGCACGGGCGTGGATAACGGCATCTTCCAGTTGAGCCTGGCCCGCCAGTGCCGCGGCAGTCTGGCCCGGCTGATGGAGGAGATGGCCACCAGCAACCTGGCGGTGCTGCTGACGGCGGCCACCAGCGTGCTGGGGTTCGGATCGCTGCTGTTCACGCACACCCCGGCCATCCAATCCCTGGGGCTGGTGCTGGCCGTAGGCATGACCGGCTGCTGGCTGGGGTCAATGTTCCTGCTGCTGCCCTTGATCATCCTGCTCGAGCGGCGCAGGGGCGGGCCGGATCGCCAGATAATCGCACCTATACCCCAGGCTGCCGGCCAATTAGAATAGAGAGATGAGCAACCCGGCCATGGCTATGCCGATCGATGCCACCTATGAAAACGAGGTGTTTGTCCCCAAAGGACCGCCTCAACTCAAAGACCGCACCCGAGTCCGGCTCCCGGTGAAAGCACCTGGGAGCCTGGCCAAGAAAACGGTGGGTATGGTGGTTTTCCCTGGGACGCTGCGGGAATACCTGGACATTGCCAGGATGAGTGAAGAAGACGTGACTCCCGGGTAAGCCAGGCTGCGCCATTTGGGCGTCCAGGATCTGGCGAGCAACGACGCGGATTTCGACATGGTGCCGGGCATTCAGGTATGGAAGCCACGCTGAAGGCGAATGAACCCGATGCTCACCACCACGCTCTGGGGTGTTTCGGCGGTCGCCGCCGGGGCCATCAGTTACGGCTGCTTCTGGCCGCGCAGCCGGTTGTACGGACCGGTGGTGTATCGCGGGCGGGCCGATGCCGGGCCGGCCGTGGCCCTGACCTTTGATGATGGCCCGCACCCCCAGGCTACGCCCGCCATCCTCGACATCCTGGCCAGACACAACGTCCCGGCCGCGTTCTTCGTCGTCGGCCGCCACGCCGCCCGCCATCCCGAACTGGTCCGTCGCATGCAGGCGGAAGGCCACCTCGTGGGCAACCACAGCTTCGACCACGACTACCTGGGCATGTTTCGCATGCATCAATACTGGCGCAGGCAATTGGCCCAGACCGAGGCGGTGGTGGCCCAGATCATTGGCCGGCGACCGCGCCTGTTTCGCCCGCCCATGGGCTTCAAGCACCCGGGCATGACCCTCAGCGTCTACCAGCGCGGGGATGCGGTCGTCACCTGGACCCGGCGCGGCATGGATGGTGTGCGCACCACGCAGCAGCGCATCCTGGAGCGACTTCTGCCGCAGGCGGCCGCCCGGGACATCCTGGTTCTGCACGATGGCTGCGCCGGCCGATTGAGTGGCGATCGGCGCGCCACGGTCGACGCCGTCGACCCCTTGATCGCTGGTCTGCGGGGGCGCGGCCTGGCCCTGCGCCGGCTGGATGAATTGATCGGCCAGCCAGGCTACCACGACGCTTGACCGAGCCCCTGCGTGGAAGGCCGCGGAGCCGGCGGTTAGACTGCCCGCAGGGGCAACGAATCGGGCCGGGGGATGCTTCATGGACTCCTGGATCTCAGACGGGTCGGAATGATGGTTTCAGAGATGGATGGGAAGCGTTGGATCGGCGGCAAGGCGGCTGGGTGCCTGCTGGCCTGCATCCTGGCCGCGGTGTCCGGCTGCCAGTCGGTGGGGATGCTGGCGATAGACCTGACCAATACGATGGCCCTGCTGGGACCATTTCACGAGCACCGCAACATCGCCTACGGCCCCGATCCCGTGCAGAAGCTGGACCTCTACGTCCCCGAAGACGGGGCTAAGCCCGCTCCGGTCGTCGTCTTTTTCTTCGGCGGCAACTGGACTCAGGGCTATCCCGACAAGAGCATTTACCGCTTTGTCGGCGATGCCCTGACCAGCAAGGGCCTGCTGGTGGTGGCGGTGAATTATCGGCGCTATCCGATGGTCAAGTCGCCGGCATTCGTGCGCGATGGAGCCCGGGCCGTCGTCTGGGTGCACCGGCACATCGCGGCCTACGGCGGCGACCCCGATCGCATTTTTCTGATGGGGCACTCGGCCGGGGCCCAGATCGCTACCATGCTGGCCTTGAACAACGACTACCTGCTGCTGGCGGGGGGCAATCCGCACTGGATCCGCGGCGTCATCGCCATGGCCGGGCCTTTCGAGTTCCTGCCCAATCCCCAAATGCCCTGGCTGGATCCGATTTTCGGCCCGCCCTCGCAGTATGCCTACTCCCAGCCCATCAACTTCGTGCATCCTTATGAACCGCCGCTTTTGATTCTCAACGGAGCCGATGACACCACCGTGCCGCTGAAGGTGGCACACCTGATGGAAAAGCGGCTCCAGCAGGAGGATTGCCCGTACCAGGCCAAGGTCTACCCGGGGCTGGATCACCTGATGCTGCTGGGGGCCCTGGCGTTCCCGGTGCGTCTCAACCAGCCCGTGCTGGGCGACATCGCCGCCTGGGTGCGGCAGCAGGACCAGACCGGACTGGCACCGGCCGAGGTGTCCCGCCAGTGACCCCGCCGGCCGACCTGAGTGTGGTGGTGGTGCTGCCGACGTACAACAACGCCGGGACGCTGCCGGCCATCCTGGCCCAGGTGGAAGAACTGGGTCAGGCGGTGATTGTGGTGGATGATGGCAGCACCGATGCCACACCCCAGGCCCTGACAAAGTGGCTGGGTCAGGAACACCGCGTCCCGGTGGAAACACTCCGGCATCCGGCCAACCGCGGCAAGGCGGCGGCCTTGCGCACGGCCTTTAGCCACGCAGCCCAGCGGGGCTTTACCCATGCCGCCACCATCGATACCGATGGCCAGCACGATGTTGAGGAAACGCGCCGGCTGATCGCCCAGGCATACCAGCACCCCCAGGCCCTGGTGCTGGGGGTGCGCCAGGGCGGGGCCACCGTGGCCCCGGGCCGGCACCGGCTGGGACGCACGGTATCGGACTGGCTGGCGGGCAAGGCGGCCGGGCGGCCCCTGGCCGACAGCCAGTGCGGCCAGCGCGTCTATCCGCTGCACGTGATCGCGGCCCTGCCCTGCCGGGCCGGCCGGTACGCCTACGAAACTGAGATCCTCATCCTGGCCGCCCGCCGCGGCCTCCCCCTCATCGAAGAACCGGTGACCACCCGCTATCTGCCCCCGGGCCAGCGGGTGAGCCATTTCCGCCCCGTGCTGGATTCGTCGCGCTGGCTGCTGGTGATGCTGCGGCTGATCGTGACGAGCAGTCGAAACAGGGCCAGCGGCAGTGAAGCGGCTCACCTCAGTCGGTGAAGTGCAGTTCCCCAAAGTACTCAGGGCAGTGGAAGTTCAGTTTCGGTCCGATGGGCGACCAACTGGCCCAGTGAGGCATGCTGGTGTCATCAGCGCACTTATAGAAGTTGGCCCGCCAAGCCACACCGGGTGCAACGCGCAGCGGCCCGGCATAGCGTTCCAGAAGGGCCAAGGGGATACAGGCCTGAACCCACCAGGAGAGGGGTTCGGCGCGTTCGGGTTCCACGCGGGCGGGCAGGGCGTGGGCGATCTGGACAAGGGCCAGGTCGTCGGGGGTAAGCACCTGCCGGCCGCGGAAGCTGCCCTCCGGGCTGCAGGAAGGGTCGGTGATGTAATACAGCAAAAGCGTGCCGCCACAGTTGATTTCGAAGTTGAAGTAGCCGGCCGGGGTGGGCTGGAGAAAAGCTTCGACACAACTGTCGCGGCAAACCGAATCCTGCGGGTGGGTATGAACGCAGCGCACGTAGCGGTCTTCCACGTGGAAGAGCAGATGCAAGGCCTGAGGCTGATAGCCGACCCAGACGCGGGTCTGCGGCCGGTGAGCGCTGCTGCGCGCGTGAAAATGGGTAATCTCGAGGGGAACTATGCCGGCCCAGGCACCATCCGTGCGGCCATCCATGGCCGGAACTGTCGGCAAAGGGGCCACGGTGTAGTTGGGCCGGGCCAGCCCAGGACTGGTCATGGCCGAGGCGCGGGAAGGACAACCTGCGGGGGGGCCGGCCGGGCCGCTACTCGATCCAGGGGTAGTACGCTGGGGCATATCAATATCCGCTGACCCCCGGCGGCAGGGATGCTGGTGCTGCCCACCACCGCCATCTGGCCATGACTGATAAGGGCCAAGCCCGCTGCACAACAGTGCCAGTCTAGCCAATTGTCGCAGCCCGTGGGGATCGGGCAAGCGGCTTTAACCCGGGGAGCAAAGACAAGCCGACCTGCTGCGCACGGGCGCGGCTCCGTTCAGGCCGTCTTCTAGGGCTTTGGGCAAGGGCCAGACGGCTGGGATGGAGCCTCGCCCTCCCCCAAAACGCCCCAGCCGATGGCCCTACCTGAACTTGGCGGGTCCTGGAAGGACCCAGTTATCACCATACTTGACTATCTGCTGATTTTGTCCAAAATATAACCGGATCGTAACATCCTTATTAGAATTGTTCCGAATTTAGATCCGGATTTAGAACGATCCCAGTCAGGCGATGGGTCATGGGCGACAGCCCTCTTAGTCGGCGTGCTTTTCTGCAATGCGCAGGTACGGTCACGGCCGCCGGCGCGGCGTGCGCGGTGTCTGCTCCGGCGCTCGGGTCAGAGGGGGGGGAAAGCCAGGGGCCCAAGGACCCGATGGGGGTACTGGTGGACCTGACGCTGTGCGTGGGCTGCCGCCGCTGCGAAGAAGCGTGCAAGAAGGCCAACGGGATTCCCCCGGGCCCCGACGAGCGATACAACGATCAGTCCGTCTTTGCCCACATGCGGCGCCCGGCCCCGGACGCCTTCACCGTGGTCAACGCCTATCCGGATGCTCAGGCCGTGGGCGGGCATGTTTACGCCAAGGTGAACTGCCTGCACTGCAACCACCCCTCCTGCGTGTCGGCGTGCATCGTGGGGGCCATGCGCAAGCGGGACGATGGGGCCGTGACCTACGACGCGTGGAAGTGCATCGGCTGCCGCTACTGCATGACGGCCTGCCCGTTTCAGATCCCGGCCTACGAGTACAACGATGCCCTGGCCCCGCGGGTGCGCAAGTGCCAGTTCTGCTTCCCCCGCATCAGTAAGGGTGAGCGTCCCGGCTGTGTGGCGGCGTGCCCACGCGAGGCTCTGCTCTTCGGGAAACGGGCGGCACTGCTGCAAATCGCCCATGCCCGCCTCAAGGACCAGCCCGGCCGGTACATCAACCACATCTACGGCGAGCACGAGGTGGGCGGCACCTCGTGGATGTACCTGTCGGGGATTCCCTTCGAGCAGGCGGGGTTCCTCAGCCTGGGAACCGCCGCCCCGCCCGCGCTGACCGAGGAAATCCAGCACAGTGTGTTCAAGAAGGGGCTGCCGCCGCTGGCTCTGTATGGCCTGTTGGGGGCCATGATGTGGTACACCGGCCGGCGGCAGGAGGCCCAGAAAGTCCAGGAAGAGGAATCTGCGGGCGCCGACCATGCGCCACCGGCCGTGCCGGAGCTTGAGCCGCTGACGGTGGGCGCAGAAGCGGGGGAAGACTTGGCGATGGTTGTTGGCGCTCAGGATGACCCTCCCGGTGTGACATCGAGCATCAGCCCGGCCCAAGTCGCCCTGGTCGCGCCTCCCTCTGCGGCCATCCAAGTTGCTCACGGGCATGGGGATGTCAAGAACTCAGCCTCCGACGCACCGGCCGAAAACCACGGTTATGGGGGGCACCATCCCCAGCCGCGGCCGGTGGCACGCAAGCTGCTGACCCCCGGGGTGTGGATTCTGCTGACTCTGGCCGGAATAGGACTGTTGGCCATCGCGCGGCGCTTCCTGCTGGGGCTGGGGGCGGCAACCAACCTGGATCAGCAGCATCCCTGGGGCCTGTGGATCGCGGTGGACGTGGCCAGCGGCGTGGCCTTGGCGGCCGGGGGCTTT
Source organism: Planctomycetota bacterium (assembly GCA_021784455.1). Classification (GTDB taxonomy): domain Bacteria; phylum Planctomycetota; class Phycisphaerae; order Phycisphaerales; family Phycisphaeraceae; genus JAJXSS01. Next base: position 9,383 of record JAJXSS010000018.1, on the reverse strand, counting down.
ACCTCGGCCTTTCTGGCCCACGTGATCCACCGCGATCACTACCACGCCATCACCCGCCCGGCTCTCTTGACGGCCATGCTAGGCTACACCTTCGTGGTGCTGGGGCTGCAGGCCGACCTGGGCCGGTTCTATAACGTCTGGCACCCCCTGTTCATGTGGCAGGGCAACTCGGTGCTGTTCGAGGTGGGCATGTGCGTGATGTGCTACCTCAACGTGCTGTACCTGGAGTTTGCCCCCATCGTGTGCGAGCGGCTGGGCGAACAAGAACGCTGGCCCCGCCTGGCCGGCTGGGCCCGCTGGGCGCACGGCAAGCTGAAACGGGTGATGTTCCTCTTGATCATCGCCGGGTGCGTGCTGTCGTGCCTGCACCAGTCGTCACTGGGCAACCTGCTGGTCATCGCCCCATCCAAACTGCATCCCCTGTGGTGGTCGCCGTTTTCGCCGCTGTTTTTCCTGCTGTCGGCCATTGCAGTGGGCTTCCCCATGGTGATCTGGGAGTCGCTGTTTGCCGGCTGGTCGCTGAAGCTCAAGCCGGAGATGGACGTGTTGGGGGCCCTGGCCCGCTATGTGCCGTGGCTCCTGGGACTGTACCTGGCGCTGAAGATCGGGGACATGGTGCACCGCGGCACGTATATCTACCTGGGCCACCTGAGCGTGCCCAGCGTGGCCTGGCTGACGGAAATCAGCCTGGGCGTGGTGGCGCCCATGGTGCTGCTGAGCCTACCGGCGGTGCGGCGCTCGCCGGGGCGGCTGTTTGCGGCCGTGAGCCTGGTGATCGGGGGCATCCTGCTCAACCGCATCGACGTGTTCCTCGTGGGGTATCACCCGCCTTACGCCACGCGGACTTACTGGCCTTCGCTGAACGAGTGGGCGGTGACCATCGGCCTGATCGCGATGCTCATGCTGATCTACCGCCTGGCGGTGACGTACCTTCCGGTCATTGCGGCTGAGCCCAAGGCGGTGGGTGATGGGTAAGCGCCGCTCCATGTGGCTTGGTACGGTGGTAACGCTGGGATGGCTCGCAACGGCGTGGGCGGCGGTGCCCGCGACCCAGCCGGCCGGCCGGCCCGGAGATTTCGGCCCGGATGTGGTTCTGCTCAATGACCTGGTCAACCAGTACGAACCGGTGCCGTTCGAACACGCCCGGCACGCGCGCATGGCCCAGATGCGTGAAGGGTGCCTGACCTGCCATCATCGGCGGCCCCAGCCCGGCGCCACCACGGCTCCGGCCAACCTGCCCCTGGCCCAACCCGGCCAGGTGGTTTCGCAGGCCCAGGCGGCGGAAACCCCGGCCTGCAAATCGTGCCATCCGATCGAGTCGGAAAACGCCTCGATCGACATGCCCAGTCTGAAGGGGGCCTATCACCGCCAGTGCCTGAACTGCCACCGGGACTGGATGGGGGCCAACGCCTGTGACATCTGCCACAAGCGGCGGACGGCCGCCACTGCCAAGGCCGCGGCGCCCACGCCGGGGGACATCGTCGGCCGGATGCACCCGCCCATCCCCCAGCCCTCGGATCAGATTTACCGGGCCCGGTACACGCCGGCGGATGGCACTCTGGTGCTGTTCCGCCATAAGGAGCACACGCAGGTTTACGGCATCAAATGCGCCACCTGCCACTACCAGGACAGTTGCGCCGACTGTCACCACCGCAAGGATGCGGACAACCCCGGCCCGCGGCCCGTGCAGCCGGCCCAGACCTGGCAGGGTTCGCACGGACCGTGCTTCACCTGTCACGGCCAGGACCGTTGTTCCCACTGCCACTACCATCGCAGCAAGACCCCGCCCCCCGTGTTTGCCCACGCCTCGACCGGCCAGGCGCTGGACCGGGATCACGCGCATCTGGGGTGCCAGCAATGCCATGTGAATCTGGCGGCGCTGGCCCAGGTTTCCTGCGGCCACCAGAGCTGTCACGCCGGCAAAGTGATGACCTACCCGGCCAAGCGCCCGGGAAAGCTGGTGCCCAAGCCGGTGCCACCGGCCCAGCCCAAGGCCCAATCCCCGGTGCCCGATAAACCCACCCTGCTGCGGATACGCCGATGAGGACTTCCGGCCCCCGGCCTGGCCAGGCGGCTGGATTTGAAGTTCATGATGTGGAGATGTGTGCAGATCGCCCTGGCCCTGTCGTGCCTGGCCGCCGGTGCAACAGCCGGCCAGCCGACTTCGGCCGCCCCCAGTCAGCCGGCCCGGCCGGCGGCGCTCCAGGCGGCCGGACCCACCACCCGGCCGGATTACGCCGTAGCGTCCGCCGACTGTGTCAGTGCACGCTGCCACGCGGGGCTCAAGAGCTACAAATACGTACACGGGCCGATCGCCGCCAATGCCTGCGAAGTCTGCCACGAGCTGAAGGATGCCCGCACTCACACCTTCACGCTCATTCGCCCGGGCGCCGCCATGTGCACCTATTGCCACGATTTCAGCACGGCGGGCAAGCCCGTGGTGCACAAGCCGGTGGCCCTGGGCGAATGCACGGCCTGCCACGACCCGCATGGGGGCGCCACGCCCGCTCTGATGCGGGATGCCTCGATGGCCCAGACCTGTCACCGCTGCCACGATGATGTCAACCGCGGCCACACCTTCCAGCACACCCCGGCCGCCAAGGGCGCCTGCGACACCTGCCATGCCCCGCATGCCTCCAACTTCCCCAACCTGCTGGATGTGGTGGGCGTGGACCTGTGCCTGACCTGCCACCGCGATTTCGAAGCCAGGATGACCACGGCCAAATACCTGCACAAGGCCTTCGACAAGGGCTGCGAAGCCTGCCACGACCCGCACGGATCGACCCAGCCCATGTCCCTGCGCCAGCCGATCACCCCCCTGTGTCTGAGCTGCCACAAGAAGATCGCGGGCCAGATCGCCAGCGCCCTGGACAAGCACGCCGTGGTGACCAGTGACAAGTCGTGCCTGACCTGCCACACCCCGCACGGGGGCAACCTGCCGAATCTGATGGTGAATCTGCCGGTCCAGACCTGCCTGCGCTGCCACGACAAGCCGGTCACGACGCCCGATGGCCGCACCATTCCGGCCGTGCCCCAGGTGGCCCAGGCCAAGGGCTTCAAGCACGGCCCGCTGCGCGAGGGGCAGTGCGGCGGCTGCCATGAGGTGCACGGGGGGCAGCGGGACCTCCTGCTCGATCGGACCTATACCGGCGGCTTGTACGTGGACCAGGGCAATGATGACTACGCCCTGTGCCTGAAGTGCCACGATGCCCGGCTCATCAGCGACCCCCGCGCCCCCACCAATTTCCGCAACGGCGACCTGAACCTGCACCTGGTGCATGTGAAGGCGGGCCCGCGCGGGCATAACTGCCGGGTGTGCCACGCCACCCATGTGGCCGACAACAGCCGGCTGGTGCGGTCCACGCTGCAGTTCGGCAAGTGGCGCATGCCCATCGGCCTGACGCTCACACCCACCGGCGGCAGTTGCAAAACCGGCTGCCACCCGACCTTCGCCTATGACCGGGTGCATCCCAAGGTGTACTGGCCGGCCACCACCCAGCCGGCCACCCTGGTGCGCGGGGCGGGCCCCCAGACGCCGTTCAAGAGCTGGACGGGCAAGGATATTTCGGGCCAGGCGGTGACGATTCCCGATCCGGCCCGGCCGACGGTGGTGATGGTGGTCGGTTCGCAGGTGGCCGAGGTCCAGGATGTAGTATCCAGCGTACGGCAGGCCTTAGGGAACCTGCCCCCGGTGCGCCTGGCCCTGGTGTTTGCCGGCCCCCAGGCCCGGGCCCACGCCCAGGCCTTTGCCACCGGAGCGAAAGAGCCGGCCCTGCCGGTGATCGCCGATGCCGAAGGCGGGCTGTGCGAAAAGCTCGATGTCCACGGCTGGCCCACCACCGTGGTGCTCAAGCCCGATGGCTCCAAGGTGGCGGTCGTCAGCGGCACATCGGCCGCGCTGGCCCTGAGGCTCAGGCCCTACCTGGATTACGTCACCGGCAAGGTCAACCGGCAGGGGCTCGACAGCGACTTGCACCCCGTGCCGGGGGTCGTAGCCGACCAGCCGGACCACCAGGCCCGGTGGTCGCTGGAGCTGGCGCAAAAGCTTCTGGATCAGGGCCAGGCCCCGCGGGCCCGGGCCCTGCTGCTCGATGCCCTCAAGACCGGCGGGGTGCGCGGCGATCTGCAGGCGGCACTGGCCCAGGCCCTGATGCGGCTGGGTCAGCCCAAGGAGGCCCTGGCTTTGGTGGACCAGATCGCCGCCGGCCAGGTGACCCCGGCCCGGCGCAACCTGCTCAAGGCCCAGGCCCTGGCGCTGCTGGGCCAGTGGGACCAGGCCAAGACCCTGGCGCTGTCGGTGGTCGGGGAGGATAAGAACTCGGCCCAGGCCCATTACCTGCTGGGCCAGATTTACGCCCACGAAGGCAATTGGCCCAATGCGGCCGCCGAGTACCGTCTCAGCCACGACCTGGCGCACGGCGAGTGACCGGCCACGATGGCCTGTGATCCGATCAAAGGGCGGGGGGGCAAGCTTCGACGCTGCCGCGGCGCACAGTATTCACCCCCTTTCGGGGCCTCAAACGCCAGGCGGAAGAAGGGCCAAAGGTCCAATCGCGTGGGCGACCCGGGAACGGGCACCGAGCAGCAGAATTCTGGGTTAAAATGCGCCCCCCCTGAGCGACACACGGAACCGGATTCCTTACAAACTGGGTGACCTGACGATGCTGGCTCAGGCTATGTTCCGCATTGCTCCACGGGCCGCCGAGATCCTGCCCCATGACGCCCGCGGGATGCGGGCCTCCCCATGATGGAACGAATCCCCAGCAGAGAGGTTTGCCCATGCCCCGCCGCAAGATGCGCCGTAACGATGCCTGGCCTGTTTTGAGGCACTACGACCAGGACCATCTGGACAAGATTGCACTGCCGCTGGGCGGCATCGGCACCGGAACGCTCAGCCTCGGCGGCCGGGGCGACCTGCGCGACTGGGAGGTGGTCAACCGCCCGGCCAAGGGGTTTTCTCCCCGGCACTCGTTCTTTGCGCTCTGGGCCCGGCCGGCCGGGGGCCAAGCGGTGACGCGCTGCCTCCAGGGGCCGATCCCCTATTTCCTCTACGAAGGGACGTCCGGTGCCGTGGCCAGTAACCACGGCCTGCCCCCCTTCCGCCAGGCCAGCTTCGATGCGGCCTATCCGCTGGGGCAGGTGCACCTGTCGGATCCCCTGGTTCCCCTGGAAGTGCGGCTGGAAGCGTTTAATCCGTTGATCCCGGGCGACCCGGCCGCCAGCAGCATTCCCGTGGCGGTGCTGCGTTATGTTCTGACCAATCGTACCGGCAAGACCGTTCACGCCGCGGTCTGCGGCAACGTCGAGAACTTCATCGGCCGCGATGGCTCGACCAACGCCACCAAGGACAATCGTAACCAGTGGCAGACCGGCCCCGCCGCCGCGGGGATCCTGATGCGCAGCCACGGTCTGGCCCCCACCGCCGAAACCTGGGGCACCATGGCCCTGGCCACCACGGCCACCCGGGGCCTGACGTTCCGCACGGCCTGGGCCGATGTGAGCTGGGGCGACACGCTGCTGGATTACTGGGATGACTTCTCCGCGGATGGCAAGCTTCAGGACCGCGAACGAGGCAACGTGCAAGCGCCGATGGCCTCTCTCAGTGTGGCACTGACCATCCCGCCCAGGGCCTCACGCGAGGTCACCTTCCTGATCGCCTGGCATTATCCCAACCGCATGACGTGGACGCCCAAGAAGCCCGCCGACGGCCAAGGCTGCGGCTGCAGCGGCAGTGCGTGTGCGGACCCCAACTGCGTGGGCAACCACTACGCCACGCAATACGCCGATGCTTGGGACGTGGTGCAGCGCAGCGCACGCGATCTGAAACAGTTGGAAGCCGACACGGTGAGCTTCGTCCGTGCGGTGGGCGAGTCGAGCCTGCCGGAGGTGGTGAAGGAGGCGGCGCTGTTCAACCTCAGCACGCTGCGCAGCCAGACCACCTTCCGCATCGCGGACGGCCATGTCCTGGGTTGGGAAGGCTGCGGCGACAAACAGGGCTGCTGCCACGGCTCGTGCACGCACGTCTGGAACTATGAGCAGGCCACCGCCTTCCTGTTTGCCGACCTGGCCCGGAGCATGCGCGACATCGAGTTCGGGTATTGCGTGAATGAGGCCGGCAAGATGAGCTTTCGCGCGGACCTGCCGCTGAAGCACGCCAAGGACTGGGAGACGGCGGCCGCGGATGGACAGATGGGCTGCCTGGTGAAGCTCTACCGCGAGTGGAAGCTCTCGGCAGACAAGGCGTTCCTGGAACAGCACTGGCCGGCCGCCAAGCGGGCCATGAGTTTTGCCTGGGTCGAAAACGGCTGGGATGGTGACCGCGACGGGGTGATGGAAGGCTGCCAGCACAATACGATGGATGTGGAGTATTACGGCCCCAATCCGCAGATGCAGGGATGGTATCTCGCGGCCCTGGCGGCCTGCGAACAAATGGCCCTCGCCGTGGGGGACGGCGATTTCGCCCAGACCTGCCGCCGCCTTTTTGCGCAGGGCCGGCAGTTCATGGACGAGAAACTCTTCAATGGCGACTACTACGAGCACGAGATCCGCCCGATTGCCGACGCCGCCCGGATCGCCCCGGGTCTGCGCCATAGCAGTATGGGCGCCAGGAACCTGGCCGAGCCGGACCTGCAACTGGGCGCGGGGTGCCTGATCGATCAACTGGTGGGCCAGTTCGCCGCGCACTGCGCCGGTCTGGGCTACCTGCACGCCCCCGCCAAAGTGGTGCGGACGCTGCAAAGTATCCGCCAATACAATTCGCTCCAGAACTTCTGGGGGCACTTCAATCACATGCGCAGCTTTGTCCTGCAGGAGGAGCAGGCGGTGTTGATGTGCACCTACCCCAAGGGCCGCCGGCCCCAGCGGCCGTTCCCCTACTACAACGAGGTGATGACGGGGTTTGAATACGTGCTGGCGGTCGGGATGCTTTTCGAGGGACTCGAGGACGAAGCGGTCGCGGTCATCCAGGCGATCCGCGACCGCTACGATGGCCGCAAACGCAGCCCGTTCGATGAAGCGGAATGCGGCCATCACTACGCCCGCGCCCTGGCAAGCTGGGGCGCGGTCGTGGCCATCCCGGGCTTCGATTACAGCGCTGTGGAGCATGCGATGACCTTCGCCGCCCGGCCGGGCTGCTGGTTCTGGTCCAATGGTTCGGCGTGGGGAACGTGTACCATCACCCACCGCCGTGCCCGGTGGCAGGTTCAGTTGCGGGTGTTCCGCGGCGCGTTGTCCCTCCAGACGTTCACCCTGCGGGGCCTGGAGGGCTGGTCGTGGCCGACACCTCGATCCGTCACCGCCGGCCGGCCGCTGCAGCTTCAACGGAGGGGATAAAAGGAGCCAATCCTGGATAGAGCAACGATCCAGCAGAAGTACGACCTGGCCCTGCAGGGTCTGGCCTCCAACACGCGTGTGGTGCTTGGGTATGACAAGCCCGTGCTGATCGAGGGCGGCGGATATCCGGGCGTCTGGCTGGAGTGTGCGCCGCTGGAGGGGCTGGTCTACGGCCGCTTCCATCCCGAAATCGCCCTGAACAACCACGAGGTCTTCTTCCACCACCAGCGCGAGGACGGATACCTGCCCTGCTACGTCTGGTTCAAGGAGATCGGAGCCTCGCAGATCCAGATGGTGGTGCCCATCGCCCGCACGGCGCTGCAGGCGTTTGAGCTGACCCAGAAGGAAGCCTTTCTCGCCCGGGCCTACACCGCGTGTGCCCGCTGGGATGACTGGCTGGTGCGTCATCGCAACACACGCGGGACTGGATTGTGCGAAGCGTTCTGCGAATACGACACGGGCCACGATAACAGCCCCCGCTTCCGGGGGCTGCCCAAGGAATGCGACCAGCTCGATGCCGCACGTTGCCCTAAGGCCGGCAAACTCCCCTACCTGGCCCCGGATCTGTCGGCCACGGTTTACGGCGGACGCACCGCCCTGAGCGAGATGGCCCGGCGGCTGGGCCGGTGCCACGAAGCGGATCTGTGGCAGGAGAAAGCCGAAACAATCCGGCAACTGATCCTGAAGTACTGCTACGACCCGCAGACCGAGTGCTTCTACGATGTCGATGCGGACGGCCGGTTCGTTACGATTGTCGGCGATGCCCTGAGCCGGGTGCTGTCCGAGCATGTGGTGGACCAGCCGATGTTCGAGCGGATTTACGCCCGGCACATCAAGAGCCCCGACGGTTTCTGGACGCCCTACCCCATGCCCTCCATCGCCGTAAGCGACCCCGCGTTTGTCCGCGAACTGCCCAAGAACTCCTGGGGCGGGGCCGCCCAGGCGCTCACGGCCCTGCGCACGCCGCGCTGGTTCTACCACTACGGCAAGGCGGACGACCACCGGGTTCTCATGGAACGATGGGTCGAGGCCATCCTTCGGGCTCCGCAGTTCATGCAGCAGATGAACCCGTGGACGGGTGAATTCTCCACGGCCCAGGGGTACTCCCCCTGCATGCTCGTGTTCCTCGAGTTCGTGGATCGGTTGGGTCTGCGCCAGGGCGGGCCAGACCCCACGGGGCGATAACGACCTCGGCCACACGAGGAGGGCACCGATTTCTGAGCTGGGCCCCATGCGTTCGCGTGGGACCAGCAGTAGGATGGTAGCCCTTCGCTTCCCGGCCCCCACCCTCATCCCTGGATATCCCTATGGAACTGTACCCCCTGAGCCGCACCCCGCACCTGGATCTGGATGTTTTCCGCCATCCGCCGGCCGTGTATCGCGGCACCCCGTTCTGGTCGTGGAACAACAAGCTGGACATCCCGCAGCTTAAGCGCCAGATCGGCTGGCTCAAGGAGATGGGTTTCGGCGGCTATCACATGCACGCCCGGACGGGGATGGGCACACCCTATATGGGTCCCGAGTTCCTGGAGGCCGTGCAAGCCTGCGTGCAAGAGGGCAAACGCCAGGGCCTGCTGAGCTGGCTCTATGATGAAGACCGCTGGCCTTCGGGGGCGGCCGGGGGACTGGTGACCCAGGACCCGCAATACCGCCAGCGTGCCCTGTTGTGGACGCCCTGGCCTTATCCGCGGGATGGCGGGCCCCGGGAGCCGGGCCCGGGCGCGGCGCGCGGCTGGCGGAACCAGGGGCAACTCCTATGGTGCTACGAGGTGCTCCTGCGTGATGGCTATCTGGTGGAGTACCGCCGCGTGCCCCCGGAATCACAGGCCCGGGGCACTGGGGCCACTGCGGGAGGGACCGAAGTCCGGCGACTGTGGTACGCCTACCTGGAAACCGCCCCGGCGAGCCCCTGGTTCAACGGGCAGACCTATGTGGACACGCTGAGCCAGCCGGCGATTCATCGCTTCCTGGAAGTGACGCACGAGCGCTATGCCCAGGCGGTGGGCGAGGATTTCGGCCGGGCCATCCCCGCGATTTTCACCGACGAGCCT
>JAJXSS010000393.1 GCA_021784455.1 Planctomycetota bacterium | reverse complement strand
CATCATGGGCGGTGAGCACCCCCATGCTGATCTGGACCAGAAATAGCAGGCCCACCACCCAAAAATACTTGAGCGTGGCCCGCATGGAAGCCGTGGGCTCCAGAGCCAGCAGCGGATCGCGGTCCGGCAGGATGTTTTCCGGTTCGGGCCGGTGCCGCAGGATGGCGTAGTACCACGCCAGGGCGCCGATGCCCGCCAGCAGCAGCACGAAACTGACCACCGACCACACCACCATCGCGCCCGAAGGCTGGTTGCCGATCAAGGGCTCGGACGGCCAGTTATTGGTGTAGGTCACCTGGGGGATCGCGGCGATGCCGGCATCGGCCGGGGCGGCGGTGGCTCCGGGCCGCTGGGTCCCGCAGGCCCAGGCGGCCCAGAAGAAAAAGGCCGCCAGCTCGCGTTCGCGTTTGGGCGTTTTGAGCGTGTCGGCCGGCAGGGCGTAGGCCTCGCGCAGCCGCGGAGGGCTCAGGCCGCCATCGGCCAGGGGCTGGAGGCCGGCCGGCCAGGCCGAGGCGTCGCCAAACAGGGCGGCGTAGTAGCGCCTCAGCGCCGCCGTGGCGGCGGCTCGGTCGTCCGACAGCGTGATGGTGTGCGTGGCCGGACTATAGGTATTGGTGCGGATTTCATCGCGCAGGCGGGCCCGCAGTTCGGCCTGCTCCTGGTCCGTGACCTGGTCGTAGGGCTGATGGAAGCGCTGCTGGCTCCAGCGATTCAGGAGGAACAGGCATTCCTTATGGAGCCAGTCGGCCGACCAGTCCGGGGCCACGTAGGCCCCGTGCCCCCAGATGGTGCCCACCTCCTGCCCGCCGATGGATTGCCAGACATTCAGGCCGTCGCGGATGTCCTGGCCGGTGAATAAGACGTCCCCCCGGGCATCCACCACCCGGTCGGGAATGGGCGGCCTCTGTTGGTAAATCTGGGTCCCGAAATACCCCAGAACCGCAAAGGAAAGAGCCATCACCGCGACCAATCCCACCCACAGCTTGGTGTAGCGCATGGTTGGACCTCCCTTGAATTGATGTTTCTACGATAGGTTCCCACCCACGTGTCCTCCACGGGTCGCTGACAGATCCTCCGTAGGCATCCTTGGCGGGCTTCTGCTTCCAAGGCTATGGCTCCCTTCCGCCGGAGTTCCGCCGGGACGGGTGCAGAATGCAGGAATGCATCGGACAGTCATCGCAGCCCGTCAGGCTGCACAGGCAGGCTCGGCTGGGCACGGGCTGGCCATATGCTGCGGCCAGGAAAGCTTCGGCGGCGGCCCGCGGGGCCGCGTAAGCCACATCCTGCACCCGGTCCATCACTAGCACGTGCGTTCCGGCGCTGCGCAGGTTGCCCAGGAACACCCCGTGCCGGGTGGCCGTGGGGATGATCTCATACAGGAAAGTCTGCCAGCCTCCGGCCCCAAAGCCGTAGGATAGACCGTCTTTCCAGACCACCTCGCCGCCGGCCGGGCAAAAGCCGAAGATCACGTATCGCTGGCACCGGAAATAGCCCAGCCGGTGATCGATGGCCGTCGCGTGAATTTCCGTTAACTGCAGAAATACGGCGGGGACCTGGGCACCATGGGAGGCAGGGCCAGTTGCCGGCGGCACGCTGAGAATGGGATCGTGGTCCACGGGGCTACCTCTACCGATCTGGCGGGGCGGTTGATGGCCCGGATGTCTGCGGGGGAGCGTTCGTACGGTGACCGGCTGCTTCGACGCGCTGCTGCGGCGGGATGGCAAAGCGCAGGTTCGTGGGCAACACGCAGCCTTGGCGGCCCGGAACGCACGGGGCGTTCAACCGCCGGCACCAGTCATTCTTCTCATCAAAATGCGGGCAGGACCAACTGCTCATCGCTCCGCCTTTCAATTGCAGGGGGGGGTCGGCTCTTGGGCTTGCACATCATGTCCGGCCAGGCTTGCGGCCTGGGGTCGGGCCGAATGCGGCCGGAGCCAATTACCCACCCGGCTACCCAACTTTAGCCGGCGGCCAATCACCGCTCTTTGCTCAAGAGCAAAGAGCGCTTCCAATCGCCGCCCTAGGATGCCCTGCGGTATGAAGAGCCACCCGCACAACCTGTCCGGAAGAAGTTGCTCGTCGCCGGCACGCCTGGACGGCCAGATGACCGTGGCCCAGATTCTGCAAATCGGGCCACAGACCGCCCACATCTTCCTCAAGCACCGGATGGATTGTGTCGGCTGCCCGATGGCGGCGTTTGAGACCCTGGCCGAGGCGGCGGGCATTTACGGGCACCGGGTCGACACCCTGCTGAAGGACCTGCGCCGCGGCACGAATCTTCGGAAACGGCCGAATCCGGCCCGGAGGGCACGAGCATGAGCATCACCCTGAGTCCCAACGCGGCGGCGGAGATCCACCGGCTCCTCCAAGACCGCAAACTGGATGCCCGGCAGATGTACCTGCGCATCCATGTGCAGAAGCAGGGGCATCAGGACCGCCACGCCCTGGGGCTGGATCCCAACAAACAACCGGGGGAACTGGAGCATGAGTCGCGGGGCATTCGTCTCGTGTACAGCCCCCAGGACCGCGCAGCCCTCGAGGACCTCACCATCGACTTTCGCGACGGGTCCCAGGGTCGCGGCTTTGTCTTCGAAGCCGCCCCCGGAACAATTCCGGGGGCGGACGGGGGTGAGCAGGCCCAAACGCACGAACCGCCCGGCGAAGCCTCGGTGCGGCAGGCGCTGCGCGAGGTGATCGATCCGGAAGTCGGGGTCAACATCGTGGATCTGGGCCTGGTGTACGGCATCGCAATCACCGACCGGGGCGTGCAGGTGCGCATGACCATGACCACGCCCGCCTGCCCCCTGGGCGACCACATCCAGCGTGAGGTCGTCCGCCAGGTCCGCCAAGCCTGCCCGGGAGCCTCTCGCATTGATGTGGCCCTGGTGTGGGAACCGCGCTGGACCCCGGCCATGATGACCGATGAGGCCCGCCAGACCCTGGGCTGGGCGCATAGGGCTTGATGCTCCGACAGAAATCGTCCCATATCCTTGCCCCACGTGGTGGGGCTGACCTTCAACCCCAGCAAGCGAGAAAGGATGAGAACCATGAGCGACACTCTCAAGATCGTCGATGTGCGGCCGCTGATCCCTGCCCAGCGGCATGGGCTGATTTTCCAGACCTTCGCCGAACTACAGCCCGGTCAGGTCTTCGAACTGGTCAATGACCACGACCCCAAGCCGCTTTATTACCAGTTCGCCTTCGAGCACAAGGACCAGTTCTCCTGGGAGTACCTGGAACAGGGCCCCCAGGTCTGGCGCGTGCGGATTGGCAAGACGGCCGCCTGAGGTACGGTTGAGCGGATCGCCTGAGGGTCCGCTGTCTATGCAGACAGGCAAAGGAGCCCCGCGATGGCGCTTTGGCGCAGGCTGTGGCGGTATCCGCTGCTGGCGGCCGGCCTTCTGGTCCTGCTGATCGGCATGTGGGGCGGACTGCTGCGCACCGGCTGGCCCTGGCCCTGGGTGGCGGCAGCCACCGTGCCCTATCACGGGGCCCTGATGATCGGGGGGTTCCTGGGTACTCTGATCTGCCTGGAGCGGGCCGTGGCCCTGGGCCAGCGCTGGACGTACCTGGCACCTTTGGCCGCGGCCGCCGCGGCCTTTGTTCTGGCTGCCGGGGTTCGGGCCTCCCTGGGCGAAATGTTGCTAACGCTCGCCAGCGCCCTGCTGGTGGCCCAGTTCGTCCTGATCGTGTACCGGCAGTGGGCGGCCTTCACCATCGTCATGGGGCTGGGCGCCCTGGCCTGGCTGATCGGCAACCTGATCTGGTGGAGCGGCCGGCCCTTGGTCGACGCCGTGCCCTGGTGGACGGCCTTCCTGGTGCTGACCATCGCCGGCGAGCGGCTGGAATTGAGCCGCTTCCTGCCGCGCCGGCCCGGGCAGCGACCCGCTTTCCAGGTCGCGTCCGGCCTTTACGGCGCCGGCGTCATCCTGGGAACCTGGTGGCCTGGGTTGGGTTGGGCCCTGGCCGGCGTGGGCCTGCTGAGCCTGGCCATCTGGCTGGCGGTGTTCGACCTGGCCCGGCGCACCGTGCGCCAGCAGGGGTTGACACGTTTCGTGGCCCTGTGTTTGCTCACGGGCTATTTCTGGCTGGCTACGGCCGGCGTGATGGCCGTCATCGCCACGGTGGTGCTGCCTCTATATCAGGGGTTGGGCGGGCAATGGGTCACGATGGCACCCATGGCCGGCCTGATGTATGACGCCATCCTGCATGCCATCATGCTGGGGTTTGTTTTTGGCATGATCTTTGGCCATGCCCCCATCATCTTCCCCGCGGTGCTGGGGGTGCGCATCATTTACCGGCCGGTGTTCTATGCCCACCTGGCGCTCCTGGAAGCCTCGGTGGCCCTGCGCATTACGGTCGATCTGCTGGGCTGG
>JAJXSS010000392.1 GCA_021784455.1 Planctomycetota bacterium | reverse complement strand
CCAGGGTCGCGCAGACCGCCATCTGACGCTTGTCAAAGGTGAGGAACGCCCCAGCCCCCAGGGTCCATGCGGCCGCCAAATGCCACAGATCGAAAGAGGTGTGGCGCGTGGCCCATCCGTGCGTCTCGCCCAGCGAGCGTGCCATGGCCACCGAGTCATCCAGGGAAAGGTCGCGCCGGACAAACGCCCGCCCATGCCAGGCCCGGTCAAAGCGGTTGATGATGGTGCGGGCTACGGGAGCCGGAATGGCGGCCTGGGCCCGGTGGGTGGCGGCGCGAACAGAAGCCGGCAATTCCAGTTGGTGCGTCGGACAAAGCACAAACTCCTCGCCATCGAACCGTGCCGCCAAGGCGCGGGCCGCTTGATGGTTGGCATCCCCCTCGTACAGGAGGCTGACCAGAAAGCTCGTGTCGCAGTACACGATCATTCCCGCTCCTCGACGATGATCCTTGCCAAGTCAGTCCGCGCGGGCTTTCCGGGTGTGGGGACCTCCGCCAATAACTGGTCCAGGCCCTTCAGAATGCTCTTTCCCCGCACGTCCAGCCGCCTAAGCTCGAAGACTTTGCCGGCCTTCTTCCGGACGATCATGGACTCGCCGGGCATGAGGCGCTCCTCCGGTGTGCCGCGCCGAAGTTCCCGCCCGGTAATGGTCTGCCGCGTTTTCCTGCTCATGTCTGACATCATAGTGCAGACAAGAACGCCCGACAATGGGTTTTTCGCTCAAACGTTCAGGGCTATAGCTTGGCCGTAGCGAATTGCCGGGCGGTGTCGAGGGCGGCGGGGAGTTGGGTGGCATCCTTGCCGCCGGCCTGGGCCATGTCGGGCCGGCCGCCGCCGCCGCCGCCGGCCACTTTGGCGACTTCGCGGACCCAGTCCCCGGCCTTCAGGCCCTTCTTGACTAATTCCGGGGGCACGGCCGCGACGAAGGCGACTTTGCCGGGCCCGGCCGAGCCGGCCAGGAGCAGGGCGGCCTGGGGGCGCTTCTTGCGGATCACATCCATGGCCGAGCGCAGGGCGTCGGCATCGGCCCCCGGAATTTCGGCGACGATGAGCGAGCCATCGGCCTTGTCGGCGATGTCGCGGGCGACTTCGATGGCGGCCCCGGCCGCGGCCTGGGACTGCTGCTTCTGGAGATCCTTGACCTTTTTCTGAAGTTCGGCCAGGGCGGCTCGCAGGGCTCCGCGGCGGACGGTGGGGATGGCGGCGGAGTTGATGGCCTGGGCCAGTTCGGCGACTTGGGCGGCCAGATCCTCCGCGCCGGCTTGGCTCAGTTTCTCGATCCGGGCGGCGAGGTCATCGGCCAGCTTGCGGGCGGCGAGGGCTGCCTCGCCGGTCACCGCGGTGATGCGGCGCACGCCTTTACCGACGGCCTCTTCGCTGAGGATGGCCAGGGCCTTGGCCGGGGCGGTGCGGGCCAGGTGGGTGCCGCCACAGAACTCGACGGAGTAATCCTGCCACTTGGCATTCCGGGGGTCGGCCAGCAATTGATCCACGCCCACTCCGATGGCCAGCACGCGCACGGTGGGGGGGTACTTTTCGCCGAACACCGCCCGCAGGCCGTGGATTTTCAGGGCCTGCTCCTGGGGCGCATGTTGGATGCTCACCGGCAGGTCGGCCTGAATGTCGGTGTTGACCAACTCCTCGACCTTGGCCAGTTCCTCATCCTGGACGGCCGAGTTGTGGGCGAAGTCGAAGCGGGTCTTCTGGTCATCCACCAGCGAACCCTTTTGCATGATGTGCTCGCCCAGGATGGCGCGGAGCTTGTGGTTGAGCACGTGGGTCATGGTGTGGTTGGCCATGATTTTCCCGCGGCGGGCGGCATCGACGGTGAAGGTCAGGGTGACCTCGGGGCCATCGGGCAGCTTGCCCTCAAGCTGGCCCAGGTGGAAGAAGACATCGCCGACCTTCTGAGTATCGCGGACATACAGCTTGGCCCCCGGAATTCCGGGGGCGGTGATGGTGCCTTGGTCGCCGACTTGGCCGCCCTGTTCGGCGTAGAAAGGGGTTTGGCCGGTGACCACGGCCACCTGATCGCCCAGGTCGAAGATGTGGCAGGAGGTCTTGCCGTGCCAGTGGGTGGTTTCATAGCCCAGGAACTCGGTGGCGGCCAGGCTGTTTTTCTGGACGATCTCGGTGAGGTGAATCTGGACATCCACGCCCCCCCCGGAACTGGCGCGGGACTGCTCGCGCTGCTGCTCCATGCGTTTTTCGAAGCCGGCGACATCGACGGCCATACCGCGTTCTTCGGCCATGACCTGGGTGAGGTCCAGGGGGAAGCCGTAGGTGTCGTAGAGCTTGAAGGCATCGTCGGCGGAGATGACTGGATTTTTGACTTTTGATTTTCGAACTTCGAGGGAGCGCGCCGCGGCCGCCTCGAACAGTTCGATGCCGCGGTCGATGGTGCGGCCGAAGCTTTCTTCTTCTTCGCGGATCTGGTCGGCGACGGCCTGGGGCTGCTTCTTCAGTTCGGGGAAGGCATCGCCCATGGCGTCCACGACGGCGGGGACGAGTTGGCAGAAAAAGGGGTCCTTGACGCCCAGGGTCTGGCGGCCGTGGCGCACGGCCCGGCGCAGGATGCGGCGCAGCACGTAGCCCCGGCCTTCGTTGCTGACCACGGCCCCATCGGTCAGGGCGAAGGTGAGGGTGCGGATGTGGTCGGCGATGACGCGGTAGGCGATGTCCACCGCATCCTCGAGCCGGCCCCCGTAAGGCCGAGCGCCGGTCACCTGTTGGATGGCGGCGAAGACCGGGGTGAACACATCAGTATCGTAGTTGGAGGACCTCTTCTGGATGACCGAGCAGATGCGTTCGAAGCCCATGCCCGTGTCGACGTGCCGGGCCGGCAGGGGGGACAGGTGCCCATCCGCTCCGCGGTTGAACTGCATGAACACCAGATTCCAGATTTCCATCACCTCCGGAACTCCGGCATTCACGAGCTTTGCACCGGTTTTTCCGGGGGTGCGGTCGATGTGGATTTCGCTGCACGGGCCGCAGGGGCCGGTGTCGCCCATTTCCCAGAAGTTGTCCTTCATGTTGCCGGGGTGGACGTGATCCGGCGGAAGGTGGTTTAGCCACAGCTCGCGGGCCTCTTCATCCGGTGCCAGCCCGTTTCGGGGGTCGCCGCCGAAGTAGGTGGCGTGCAGGCGGGTGGGGTCCAGGCCCCACTGGTCCACCAGAAGCTGCCAGGCCCAGGCGATGGCCTCCTTCTTGAAGTAGTCGCCGAAGGACCAGTTGCCCAGCATCTCGAAGAAGGTGTGGTGGTAGGTGTCCTTGCCGACGTCTTCCAGGTCGTTGTGCTTGCCGCCGGCGCGGATGCACTTCTGGGTGTTGACGGCCCGGGTGTAGGGGCGGGTGCCGGTGCCCAGAAAGACATCCTTGAACTGGTTCATGCCGGCGTTGGCAAAGAGCAGCGTCGGGTCGCCGTGGGGCACCACGGGCGAAGAGGGCACGAACGTGTGGGCGTGCCGGGCCACGAAGAAGTCGAGGAACTGCTGGCGGATTTCACGGCTGGTAAGCATGCGGGGATCCATCGTTAACCGAGCGCGGCCCGCGCCGGCGTGTGCGACGGCGGACGGGAATCGGCTAGTATATACCGCCCCGAGAGCCATCGCCTATGCCTTCTGTCTGCTTCTATTTCCAGATCCACCAGCCCTACCGGCTGCGCCGCTACAGTGTTTTTGACACCGACACGCAGTATTTCGATGAGCACCGCAACGGGCAGATCCTGCAGCGCGTGGCCAACAAGTGCTACGTGCCGACCACGCGGGCCCTGTTGGAACTGGTGGAGCGCCATGCCGGCCGGTTCCGCGTGGCCTTCTGCCTGACGGGGGTGATCGTCGAGCAGCTTCAGAAGCACTGCCCGCCGGTGATCGAACTCCTGCAGCAACTGGCCGCCACGGGCTGCGTGGAGTTTTTGGGGGAGACCTATCACCACAGCCTGGCCTTCATCTACAGCCGCGAGGAGTTCAAGGCCCAGGTTCAGATGCACAGCCGGCTGATGCAGGAGGTTTTCGGGCAGACGCCCACGGTGTTCCGCAACACGGAACTGATCTATTCCAACGAACTGGCCGCCTACCTCGGGG
The DNA here is from genome assembly GCA_021784455.1 of Planctomycetota bacterium. GTDB lineage: Bacteria > Planctomycetota > Phycisphaerae > Phycisphaerales > Phycisphaeraceae > JAJXSS01. Next base: position 298 of record JAJXSS010000392.1, on the reverse strand, counting down.
CGACGGGCAAATACCAGGCCATCCTGTGCGAGGGGGCCGATCACATCCTGGGCCAGCGCAGCCCCAACGTGCTCTATCGCCCGCCGGGGCCGACGCCGGTGAAGCTGCTTTTGAAGAACTACCGGCTTTCGGATGACATCGCGTTCCGCTTTTCCAACCGATCCTGGGCCCAGTGGCCGTTGACCAGCGTCAAGTTTGCCCAGTGGGTGACGCAGGCGGGGCAGAAGGGGGTGACCTGTAATCTGTTCATGGATTACGAAACCTTCGGCGAGCACCAGTGGGAAGAGACGGGGATTTT
>JAJXSS010000017.1 GCA_021784455.1 Planctomycetota bacterium | reverse complement strand
GTGAGATCGATCATGGTCGGGCTATTACACCGGCACGAGCCGGAGGTGTAAAGGCCAGGGGGGCGCTGTTGAGGGGTATCGGAAGGCTGTTTGGACGGCGGAGCGACCGAACCTTCGGCCGCTGGCCCGGCTCTGGTAAGTAGAATGGATCGAAGGAACTCTTGTGGAGGCTGCTTCGCGAGGTCCTGAAGCTATGTGCCGCGGGGGATGGCGCTGCTGTCGCGGAGCTTGTGGCGCGGTTCCGGCCCTGGGCCCTGGCACTCGCCGGCGCGACCATCCATGACCAGCATCTGGTGGAAGATGCCGTTCAGGGCGTCCCCTCGGCGATGAACGCGATGTGCGGGCTGCCCGCCGGGATGAACCCATGAAAAGCGGCGCTTTCGCAGATTCTCTTCTTTCTGTTTTCGCCGTTCAGAGGGCGGCGAAAACAGAAACAATTAGAGACCTAGGTGGGGCGGATTCTACCCGCGGGGTTCACGCTCCCGGCTCGTGATTATGGCGGACCTCCGGCCCTGAAGATCGAAGACAGTTGCGCGCAAGAAGACGTGTAGAACGGCAAGGTCTCGCCCCTCCGGCGGGCGACCGACCTCGGCTGCCCGGCCACTCGCAAACGCCAGCTATGGCCGCCGCAGTCTCGCCCATCCGAACCAGCGCAGCCAGAAGAGCCGATGCTTGAGGTGTCTGAGCTGGGCATCCTCCGGCTGCAGCTTCAGGGCCCGGCGCAGGATGGCCCGGGCCCGGGCCAGACGCCGCTGGTGCGCATAGGCCAGCACCAGATTGTGCATGGCCAGCACGTTTTCCCGGTCCAGGTGCAGGCAGCGCCGGCAGTCGGCCACGCCCGCCTCGATCCGGCCCACCAGCATGCGGGCCACCCCCCGGTACATCCAAAGCGACGCCGTCAGCGGCCGCGGGTAGTGGGCCTCGGCCGCGCGCTGAAGCTGGCGATTGACCAGGTCCTCCACCGGTTTGGGCCGGCCCAGCTCCACCAGCAGGCGGGCCAGTTCCTGGGTGTGCGTCACCGCATGGTGCTGGCGGGCCAGCTCCATGCGGGCCTGGCGCCAGGCCTCATCCTGCTGGCCCCGGGCCAGGGCTACCTGGGCCAGACGCAGGTGTACACCCGCCAGGTCCGCATCGTGGGTCAGGGCCTTGGTGAAGCTGGCCTCCGCCGCATCCAGGTGCTCGGCCCCCAGGCTCAATTCGCCCAGGAGCAGGTGGGCCGCGGCATGCTCGGGATCCAGCTCCAGCACCCGCCGGAATTTCTCCGCCGCCTCGGCCGGCCGGTCCAGCTCCACCAGCACGTGCCCCAGCTCCAGCAGGGCGGCCGTATCGCCCGGATCGGCCCTGAGCTCGCGCAGGTATTCCTGGCGGGCTTCATCCAGCCGCCCCTGCCGCCAGTACAGGCGGGCCAGGTTGGCATGCACCCCCGGAAAGCTGGCATCCATCTTCAGCACCCGCTGCCAGCACCACGCCGCCCGCACATACTCGCCCCGGCTGGCCAGGCTCTGGGCCAGATGGTCGTAGCACAGCGGACACTCCTCCTGCACCTGCCGCGCCAGGTAGAACATCACCTCCGCCTGCTCGTGGTCGCCCTTCTGGGCATAGGCGGTGATGCGGTAGCAGTAGCCCGGCTCGCAGTTGGGGTCCAGCTCGTTCAGCCGCCCCAGCACCTCGATGGCCCGGTCCGGGTGCTGGGTGCGCAGCAGATCCACCGCCAGGTGCAGCATGGTGTCCTTGTCATCGCCGCGCAGCTTCAAGGCCTGGTCAAAGGCCTGCACCGCCTCGTCGTAACGGTGCAGGGCATCCAGGGTCAGACCCATGCCGAAATGCCAGTCGCTCTGCTCGGGATTGACCGCCAGGGCCTGCTTCAACTCGGCCAGCGCCTGCTCCCACTGGCCGGCTTGGAAGAAGTGACGGGCGCGTTCCGCGTGGTTTTCGGCCTGAGACCAGTCGTCCATGGGAGGCTCGGGGGCCGCGCCCGAAAGGGCGCGGACCGGGGCGGGCAATGCGGCCAGGGGGGACCTGAGTTATTATAAGCGGTAGTGGGTTCTCCGCCCGCGGCCTGTTGAGAACGCCCCCCGCGATTACCCTGGCCCGGCCGCAAGCGCCGGGCCGGCGGACGGCCCCGATCTGGTCCTGACAATGCACCCGGCATCTCTCACAACGCGCGGCCGCAGCCTCCGATGGCTGCCCTGGGTGGGGGTCTGTCTGGTCCTGTGGGCCGGGATGGCGGTCCCCGCCCGCGCCATGGTCAGCGGGCTGTTGACGGCGCCCGTGCTGTCTCCCGACCAGACCCGCGCTTTGATGCAGGCCCAGCATGTCCTCCGCGATCCCCACACCGAACTGGCCCGCCGCGCCCAGGCCGCCCGCGCTCTCTTGGCGAGCGGCTGGCCGCGGGCCCTGGCCTCCCTCAAGGTGGATCTGGCCACCGCGCCCGACATCCTGACCCAGCGGGCCATCACCCAGGCCCTGGCCGCCGACCCCGATCCGCCGTCCGACTTCGTGCCCATCCTCTTCGACCTCCTGGCCACCACGCAGGATCCGCTTTTGTCCGAGGTGGCCGCCGCCCTGGGCCACTATCCCCAGGACCAGGTGGTCCAGCACCTGGCCCAGGTGGCCCAGGATGGCCGGCGCCCCGCCGCCCAGCGCCAGGCCGCCATTCTGGCCCTGGGGTCCCATCGCTCCCAGTCCGCCGCCGGCGCCCTGGTGCAACTCATCGAGCCCCAGCACGCCCAGCCCATCCGGGAAGCCGCCCAGCAGGCCCTGACCCGGTTGACGGGCATCCACGGCCTGGGCCAGGACCCCGCCGCCTGGCAGCGCTGGTGGTCCCAGCACCGCTTCCTCAGCCCGGCCGCCTGGACCCAGAGCCTCTTCGCCAACTTCGACCACAGCTCCAGCGACCTGGCCCAGCAGGTGGGGCAACTGCAGCAGCGCCTGGTGGCCACCCAGCAGCAACTCTACCAGACCACTCCCGTCGCCCAACGCCCGGCCCTGCTGCTGAACCTGCTCAGCGATCCGCTCGACGCCAGCCGCCTGCTGGCCCTGGATCTGACCACCCAGCTCCTGGCCGACGTCGGACCCGCCGGCATCGGCCCGGACCTGCGCCAGGAACTCGTTGCCCGCCTCGATGACCCCACCCCCGAAGTGCGCCGCCGGGCCGCCCTGCTCTTACGCGATCTGGGCGGGCCCTCCGCGGCCCAGGCGGCCGACAAGGTCGCCGCCATCCTGGCCGCCGGCCGCGAAGAACGCCCGGAATTGCTGCGGGCTTACCTGCTCGTCCTGCGCCGCATGCCCCGCCGGGCCGCCGTACCGGCGGAACTGGGCCTTCTGGACGACCCCCCCGTGCGCCGCGAGGCCGCCCGCGCCCTGGCCGAGGCCGTCAAGGCCAAACTCGTCGATCCCGCCCAGCAGGCCCGCGCCCGTATCTGGGTCCGCCGCTTCCTCAGTGATGATGCCCTGCCCGACCCGGCCATGATCACCCTGCTGGGCCAGCTCGCCCAGCCCTCCGACTGGCAACGCATCGCCCTCTGGCTCAGCAATCCCCAGCAGGATGTGAAGGAGGCGGCCGCCGTCGCCTGGGCGGATTCCGATCAACCCCTGCTGCCCCTGGCCCGGCATGTCACCGATCCCACCATCCTGCCCATCCTCCTGGCCGCCGCGGCCAACCGCCACGATGGCGATCCCAAGGTCCTGTCCATCCTCGTGGACCACAAACCCGCCGATGAATCGCTCATCGAACGCTGGCACCTGGCCCTGATCAACCTGGCCGGCCGGGTGCCCGCCTCCTCCGTGCTGACCGCCGTGACCGCCTTGCAGGCCCAGGGCGAATCCGGCGATCTGTGCATCCGCCTTCTGGGCGCCGCCCTGGACAGCCAGCTCGGGGCCAGGCCCGCCGACCGCAACGGCCCGGCGGCCTGTGCCCTGCTGCTGGCCCGCGCCACCATCCACCGCCAGAATCACGACTGGCGCGCGGAACTGGCCGACTGCCAGCAGGTGGCCAAGGGCACCTTCCCGGGCCAACCCCGGCAGATCCGCCAGGCCCAGCTCATGAGCCTCGAAGCGCAACTGAACCTCAACGACCTTCAGGACCTGCCCGACCTCGTCCACCGGCTGCTGCCCCCGGACACCCACGACCGCCATCCCGCCACCGTCGCCCGCACCGCCGGCCTGCTGCTCGACGCCGCCGAAGGCTACCTCAAAGCCAAGCAGGAACCGCAGGCCCGCACCGTGCTCCAGATTCTGCGCACCGCGGCAGGTGATCAACTGGATAGTGCCTTGGCCCAGCGTCAGACCCGGCTGGAACGGGCCGCGGGCATCGCCCCCCCGGCCACCCAACCTGCTCCGCCAGCGACCCAACCCGCCCCCCCGGCCACCCAACCCGCCCCGGCCACCGCGCCCACCCGTCCAACCGCCCCCGCCGTGACCCGGCCTACCACACCCGCCACGCCCCCGCCACCGGCTACCCGGCCGGCTACCCGGCCGTGAACCACCCCCGCTGTCCCGCTATACTCTGGGGCTAGGCCCCCGTGGGGCCCCTGCCCAGAATCGAGGTTGATCATGCCCGCTCGTATCACCGGCAAGGCGTTCGTCCTGGGTGACGACGTCGACACCGATCAGATCATTCCCGCCCACTACCTCTCCTATAACCCCTCCCTCCCCGAGGAGCGCAAGTACTTCGGCATGTACGCCATGTCGGGCGTGCCCCAGGGCCAGTCCGGCCTGCCGCGCGGCGATGTACGGTTCGTGCCCGAAGGCCAGTTCAAGAGCCCCTACACCGTCGTGATCGGGGGCCGGAACTTCGGCTGCGGCTCCTCCCGCGAGCACGCCCCCCTGGCCATGGCCGAGGCCGGGGCCCAGGTTGTCGTGGCCGAGTTCTACGCCCGCATCTTCTTCCGCAACTGCGTCAACGGCGGGTACCTCCTGCCCTGCGAATCCGCCCAGCGCCTCGTGGACCAGATCAAGACCGGCGATGAGGTCGAAGTCGATATCGACCAGGGCCGGCTGACCAACAAGACCACCGGAAAAACCTTCGCCCTTAAACCCCTGGGGGATGTCAAGCCCATCATCGAGGCCGGCGGTGTCTTTAACTACGCCCGCCAGGCGGGGATGCTCAAGTAGGTTCGGCCCCGGCCGATCAAGCCTTGCCACCTCCGGCCCGATGTATATACTATTGGATATACATAGAGGTGTGCCATGACCGTGACCGTTCAGAAATGGGGCAACAGCCTGGGGGTGCGCATACCGCGGGCCGTCGCCCAGAATGCCCGCCTGGATGTGGGTTCCGCCGTGGAAATGGTGGTCCGCAACGGCCAGGTGGTTCTGAAACCCGTGGAAGTCCCCTCCCTGCATGAGCTGCTGGCCCAAGTCACGCCCGGCAGCCGGCCGGAACTGGAGCACTGGGGCCGCCCGCAGGGCAAAGAGGTGTGGTGATGCCGCGTGCCACCTGTCCCAACCGGGGCGACATCGTGTGGCTCGATGTTGATCCCCAGGCCGGCCACGAGCAGGCGGGCCGCCGGCCGGCCGCGGTGCTCTCTCATCGCGAGTACAACCTCAAGACCGGTCTGGCCATCGTCTGCCCGATGACGACGAAGGTGGACAAGCAGTGGCCATTTACCATCCTCGTCGATGACCAGAGCGGCGTTATTGCCGATCAGGTCAAGTGTGTGGACTGGCGGGCCCGCCGGGCCCAGATCATGGGCCGCCTGGACGATGCCACCCTCCAGAGGGTCATCACCACGTTTGCCCGCATCATTCTGCCCGTTCAGGCATAGACTATCCGCGGGGCCGCGCGGGAACGCCTACACTTCCGCTATGGACGCCAAATACCTGCAAACCAAGTTCGAAGCCGCCCTCCCCTACGACGCCTACCTGCGCACCGGCACCCCCGACCAGCAGGCCCACTGGCAGCGCGTCTACGACCAGGCCCAACTGACCCCGGCCCAGACGAACCTGCTGGCCTCCTTCACCCGCCGCATGCCCGTGCTGGTGGTCTCGGGCATCTGGTGCGGCGACTGCGTGCAGCAGGTGCCGCTGCTGGCCCGCATCGCCCAGGCCAATCCCGACCAGGTGCTCCTGCGCCTCGTGGACCGCGACCAGCACCCGGACCTGCAGAAACTGGTCCGCATCAACGCCGGCGACCGCGTGCCCGTGGCCCTCTTCCTGGCCGAAGACTACGAGCTGGTCGGCTGGTTCGGCGACCGTACCCTGCATCGCTACCGGGCCATCGCCGCCCGCCAGCTCGGCCCGGCCTGCCCCCTGCCCGGAGCCCCCATCGTGGCCGACGAACTGGCCGCCACCCTCCAGGACTGGTTGGACCAGTTCGAACGCGCCCAGCTCCTCTTGCGCCTCTCCGCCCGCCTGCGCCGCCGCCACAACGACTGATCCCCCCTCCCGGAACCTGCGCAATCCCCGCAAGTCACTTTCCGGGCCGAAGCTACACCCCAATCGCCCGCAGCAGGTCCCCCAGTACCTTGCGGTAATCGAATTGTTCCTCCACGAACGCCCGGGCCGCCGCGCACTGGGCAGCGTAATCCTCGTTGACCCGGCGCACCGCCTGCTCCGCCTCATCCGGGTCCCGAAACGTCAGCACCCCCCGCCCCAGCGGATACAGCCTCTCCAAACCCGTGTCCTGCACCACCACCGGCCGGCCGCTGGCCAGATAAGCGCAACTGCGCTCGGAAAACCACCCGCAGCGCGTACTCACGTAGCCCTGCTTGGCGATCGAAAACTCCCCGCGCGACCGCCGCAGATAGGCCTGGTACGCCCAGGGGTCCGCCGCCGCCGCCTGGGCCTCCACCACCCGCCAGCCCCGCTCCCGCAGCAGCGCCGCAGACGCGTTCACCGGCATGGCCAACTCAAACGTTCCGGCCGGAAAACGCCGCGGCAATTCCAGGTAGGGCTTGAACGAAAGCGACTTCATGCCAAACTCCCGGCCCTGAAACGTCTCGGACTTGTAACTGTCCCATTGCATGACCGTGGTCCAGCACGCCTCCCGGGGCGGGAGTTCCGGGGGTTGCACTGGCCATAAATCGGCTACCACCGGCTGACGCGTGGCCTGCCAGCAGAAACCATCATCCGGCCCGGTGCAGCCGCTGGCCGCGCGATCCGCCAGGTTCTCCCCGAAACTGAAAAAAACGTTGTGCTTCCGCGCCCGGCCCAGCGACCAGTCGCTCAGCAGGTGCCGCACCTGCGTGAACACCGGATCGGTGTCGATCAGGACCCGTACCGGAATGGGTTCCAGCCAGGACCGAATCGGGTTCACCCCCGACAGGTCCAGCAGCAGATCCGCCCCCCCACACACCTTCCGCGCCGCCGCCCCCAGCGGCCCGTGCCAGCGCTGCTTGTGCTGATCGTAATAAGCCCAGTCCGACCCCAGTCCCAGCCGCTCAAAGACCCGTTGCGTGAAGGCCAGGCCGCAGCTCGGGTCGATGTCCATCACGTTGCGGACCGGATCAAAGCACGAGGTGTACTCATCACTGTCCTCCAGAAACGTCACGCGATGTCCCAGCCGCTGCAGCCCCGCCACATATTGCAGGTGATGCCAGGCCAGGCCGCCCAGGGGCCCGCGCACGATGTATCCCAGCACAATGATGTTCATGATGTAGGTTCGGCCTGGGCCGAACATCTTCTCGTACCTGCCCGCGGAGTTTCAGGCTCGCCCCGACACCTTTCAGACCTTCGATCATCCCAGGGCGTTCGGCCTGGGCCGAACCTACCCCAGCGCCGCCTCAATCAGCCGCCCCAGCACCTTATCCGAATCAAAATATTCCTGCGCCAGCGCCCGGGCCGCCTGGGCATGTTTCCGCGGCTCGGCCGCCACCGCCGCCAGCCCCGCCGCCGCCTCCTCCAGCGTGCCAAACGCAATCAAACCCTCCCCCGTGGGCAAAAACCGCGAGAAGCCCGTGTCCTGCACCACCGCCGGCACACCCAACGCCAGGTAGCACGCCGTGCGGCACGAAAACCAGCCCGTGTGGCCCGCCACATAGGCGTTCTTGGCCACGCTCCACTCGCCCAGCGAATGGGCCAGATAGTCGCGGTAGCTCACCGCATCGCCCGAAACCGTGCCCGGGTCCACCATGACCCAGCCGTGCTCCCGCAGGCGCTCCTTGGGGGCCCGGCCGGACATCGCCAGTTCCAGAGGCACCTGGCTGTGCCGCGGCAGATCCAGGAATCGCTCAAACTCCACGCTCTTGCCCCGGTACTGCACCCCGCGCACCAGCGGCCCATCCTGGGCCGGCTCCCACGAGGCCACCGTCGTGAATACCCTGCGCCGCCGTTCCACCGGCACGAGGTGCCCGGCAAAACGGTCCAGCACCACCGGCTGACGCGTCGGCTGCCAGGCAAACAGCTCCCCCGGCACCCGGCAGTCCTGCCGGCCAATGTTCTCCCCGAACGAGAAAAAAGCCTGATGCCGGCGGATCACCTCCAGCCGGGCCCGGGCCTGGGCGTCGCTGGTCCCGTCCACGTAGGCCGGCACCGAGGCCTGGGTGTACATGGGATCCGAATCGATGAACACCACCCGGCGGGCACCGAAGTATTCCTCGCGCATCCAGCACGTGGCCGAGAGGTGAAGGAACAGGTCCGCGCGACGGCAGTAGTCCCCCACCTGTTCCCAGGTCGCCCCGAAGCACTGCCCCGCCGCGTCCCGGTAAAACCACCGCCCCGTCAGCTCCGGGGCCAGTTGGGCAAACGACCGCGCCAGCAGCGCCGCGTTCTGCGCCCCGCCCTCTACGAATGTCTGCTGCCCCGGATCATAACACCACTGCCCCGTGTCCTCGATATACAGCACCTCGTGCCCCAGCCGCGCCAACCCCAGCGGGTACTGCACGTAGTCCCAGAACACACCCCCGAAGGGATATGTCGCCGCCAACCCCGTCACCGCGATGCGCAGTTTCTGTGCCATCAGATTCAACCGCCAAGACGCGAAGTTCCATGCTCCTCATTGGGCAATCGCCATCGCCTCCTGCACCGTCTTTTCCCGCACCGTCCCGTTCTCCACCGCCAGCACCCGGTCACAGAAGCGCAGCGTGCTGGGCCGGTGCGTGATCAGAAACGCCGTGCGCCCCTTCATCAGCCGCTGCATGGCCTCCACGATCCGGGCCTCGGTCTGCACATCCACGCTCGAAGTCGGCTCGTCCAGAATCAGGACCGGCGCATCCTTCAGAAACGCCCGGGCAATCGAGATCCGCTGCCGCTCCCCCCCCGACAGCCGCATGCCTCGCTCGCCCACCTCCGTCTGGTAGCCCTGGGGGAAGCGCTCGATAAAGTCGTGCGCGTTGGCCGCCCGGGCCGCGTCCTGGATCTGCTGGGGCGTGGCCCCGGGGCGGGAATAGGCGATGTTCTCCGCTACCGAGGAGGCGAACAGCACCGGCTCCTGCAGCACGATCGAAAACTGGTTGCGCAGGTCCGCCAGCCGGTAGTCGCGCAGGTCGGTGCCGTCCAGCAGAATGGCCCCCGCCACCGGGTCGTAAAAGCGCAGCAGCAGGCTCATCAGCGTGCTCTTGCCTGACCCCGTGGCCCCCACGATGCCGATGGTCTGGCCCGGCTCGGCCGTGAAGCTCACCCCGCGCAGCACCGGGTGGTCCTTGTCCCCGCGATAGGCAAAGGCCACCTGCTGGAATGCGATCCGTCCCCGCGCCACCGCGATCGGCCGGCCGCGCGGGTTGTCCGGCACGTCCGGCGTCTCGTCCACCAGCTCCAGGGCCCGCTGCACGCTCACCATCGAGTACTGAAAGTCCGCCACCTTGCGCGTGATCTGTTCCAGGGGCGCGTACATCGCCACCAGATAGCTCATCACCATGTACAGGTCACCCGGCGACATCCGGCCCTGAATCAGGCTGCGCCCCCCGAGGTACAGCACCAGCCCTGAGCCCGCCGCCGTGGTCAGGGCCAGCAGCACCCCGAACAGCCCCTCGCTCCCGGCCAGCCGCGTGCGGGCCTTCAAACTCGCATCGCTGCGGGTGTGAAAGCGCCGCTCCTCGTCCTGCTCCCGCCCGAAGGCCTTGACCACCCGCAGACACGACAGCACCTCCTGCACCACCGCCAGCGCCGTGGATTCCTGCTCCTGCACCTGCCGGTAGCGGTCCGCGTTCACGTTCTTGAAGTGGTTGGACAGGTAGACCAGCAGCGGCGTCACGGTCAGCGCCACCAGGGCCAGAGGCCCGCTGATGCGCCAGATCACCAGCAGCGCGGTGACGAACATGAGCGTGGAGTTGAGGAACTGCCCGATGCCGTAAATGAACACCCACTGGATGCCCTGGGCGTCGTACTGGATACGGTACAGCGAATCCGCCGTGCCGCGCTGGTCGTGAAAGGCGACGGACAAGCGCTGGGCGTGAGCCAGCAGCCGCCCGCGGAATTCCAGGGTCATCCGTCCCCCCGAATAAGTGGACAGGATGTAACACACGTTGCTGCGCACCGCCGCCAGCACCGTCACGCCGGCCGCCAAGGCGATCGCCAGCCACAACAGCCCCATCTTCGAGCCTTGCACCGCCGTCGGCACCACCGCCGCCAGCCACCCCGGCAGCGGCGGGTGCCCGCTGGCCATGTCGATCACGATCTTGAGCGCCACCGGCATCAGCAGCGCCAGCGGCGTGGCCGCCAGCTCCAGCAGCAGAATGCCCAACAGGTGCGGCCAATAGGGCCGCGCCTGGCGCAGCATGCGCAAGAACGTCCGGGTCGTGGTGGTGCGCGGGGCGGTCATGGGGGGCCTCATCAGGACGGTTGCCGCTCCGCCGTCGCGGCCGGTTGGCGGGGTTTGTGGCCGGGGCTGACCGCTTCCAGCATCGCCCCCAGGGCACAGCCCGCCTCCCGGGCCGCCTTAACCGCCAGGCCCAGCGAGCACAGCCCCAGAATGGCGCAGGGAATGTACGCCCAGGCAAACCACTGCCCCGGCCCGGCATGATGGTAGCCCGCCCGCCCCGCCGCCCCCGCCAGTGCCGCCAGCAGCACCACCACCAGAATCCCCACCGGCGACCACGTGGGCCACAGTTTGAACAGCAGTTGCTGCCGCCCCTGCCCGTGCTCCTCGCACGCCATGCGCAGCCGCGCCCCGCCCAACAGCCCTCCCGACACCCGCAGGTCCCAGCCATCCCATTCCCCGCCCCGCCGCACCGCCGCCCCGTTCTGCTCCAGCGTGTCCTCCACCACCATCAGTGTCTGGTCGGGGCTGGCCCAGGTCTCGTGCCACACCACCACCTGCCGGCGCTTGGGCACCACCAGCCGCCGGGCCCCGCGCTGCCGCAAGGGATGCAGCCCGCGGTCGATCCGGCCGTAAAACCGCACGATCGGCTGCAGAAAGTGCAGCAGAAACACCAGCCCGTACTTGCCCACCAGCCGCAGCCGCCGCGGCTCCTCATTGACGAACGTCGCGTGCCACGCCCCCAGCAGCGCCTGCACGATGGGCGCCGCCACCGCCACACACAACAGCGGAAACGCCCAGAACAACGGCGCCCAGAACGTGCTCATCAGCGTCAACAGCGCCAGCGCCGCAATCAGCAGGTACCAGTCCGGCATCGCCGGCAGCATGCTCACCAGCCCCACCGTCGGCTGGTACAGGCTCTGAAACGGCGCCGTGCCCCAGACGCCCTGGTAAATCCGGCCGCGCGAAAAGCGGAAGGTCTGCAACGCCCCCCGCCCGTACAGCCGCCCCACCCAGGGAATGTGCCCCGCCGCGTTGTACCGGAACGGCCACTTCTTCTCCAGCATGGCCTCGGCCCGGCCGTAGTTGGTCTGCTGCCGCAGGTACGCCCGCATGCTGTTGCGGCGGTGGTGCCACACCAGGGCCGCCGGCGAAAAACCGATCGTCCAGCCCCGCTCCTGCAGTCGCCAGCACAGGTCCACATCGTCCCCCGCAATCCGAAACCGCGCATCAAACCCCCCCACCGCCAGCAAAGCACTCTTACGCACCGCCAGATTGCACCCGGGAATGTGCTCGGCCACCTCGTCCGTCATCAGCACGTGAATCGGCCCGCCGGGCGCGTTGGCCACGCAGTCGGCAATCGCCCCGTCCCCCGGCGGGGGCAGGTTCGGGCCCCCCACCGCCGCATGGTTCGTCGTCATGAACGTGTGGGCCAGGTAGTTCAGCCAGTGCGGATCCGGCCGGGCATCATCGTCCAGGTAAGCGATGATCTCGCCGCTGGCATGCTCCGCCCCCAGATTACGCGCTTGCGACAGCCCCCCGTTACGCGTGCGGATCACCGTGAAGCCGTACCCCCGGGCAATGTCGCCCGCCCCGTCTGTCGAGCCGTCATCAATGACGACCACTTCGAAATTCGCGTACTCCAGCTTGGCCAGCCCTTCGCAGCAGTCACGCAGGGTCCGCGAGCCGTTGTACGTGCACACCACCACCGACACCCGCGGCCAGCCCCCGTCGCGGGCAAACGGGGCCTCGCCATACGCCCGGCCCACCGTCGCCAGGGCCGGCTTGGGCTGCCGCTGCCGGTCCGTCAGCCCAAACGCCCAGTCCCGGATCTCCGCCCCCCCCCGGTACCACTCATCCGTCCAGGCAAACGTGAACACCCCGGCACAACCCCCCTCGTACGCCGTGCGGATCTGCCAGTCCAGCATCGCCGCCTGCGTCTGCACCCCGTTGCGCAGACTGTCCAGCCCGATTTCGCCCAGCACCAGCGGCCGGTCGCTGGAGTGAGCCTGCAACTTTAAGAGGTACCTGGCCAGTTGCGGCTTGCTCTCCAGGTACACGTTGAAACACATGAAATCCAGAAACGGCAGTTGCAGGTATTCCGTCGTCGGGTAGTTGACGTAGGTCACCAGAGCGTGCGGATCCTCCCGACGCACCCCGTGGCACAACCGGCCCAGAAAATGCTCGATCGCCCCCGCCCCGTGCCAACGCACGATCGGCGCGGGAATCTCGTTGCCGATGGTGAACGCCAGCACGGCCGGATGCCCGCTGCACGAACGCACCAGTTCCTGCATCCGCCGCAGGATGGCCTTGGCCCGGCCCCGGTCATCCAGAAACGCCACGTGCTGCTCCCAGGGCAGCCCCATCATCACCCGCAGACCGTTCTTCTGGGCCACATCCAGCAGCCAGCGCGGCGCCACCGTGTACGTACGCACGCAGTTCACCCCCGCCTGCGCCATGGCCGCAAAATCCCCCTCCACCGTCGCCACATCGTGGTATTCGCAGCCCGACTCCGTCGGGGCAAACGGCCCGTACGTCACCCCCTTGAGAAACAGCTTCTGATCCCCCGCAAACAAAAACTTGCCCCGCACCACCGGCCGCACAAACGGCTTGGGCGGCTGCACCACCACCCGCGGGTACTCCGGCAGTACCAGCCCTTGGGGCAATTCCCCCGTGCGCTGAGGCGTCACGTGTGTACTCATATCCATCCGTCTCGAAGGTTCTCGCCCCAGGCTGCAACCCCGCCCCGGACAGACCCACCATTGTAACCGTACGTCCCGCCCGGTTCGATGCCCATCTGCCTGGATCCCGCGTCCGATAACCCCTTGGACGGCCCCTTCCAGGGCTGTTTCGCGGCCTTCCCCAGACCTCTTCCGCGTCGGGCGGGCCACCAGGGCCGGCCGTTGGCCGTCCCATACCCCTTCTTCTTGGTCCCGGCATCCGCCTCACTCCGCCTGGCCCAGGGCCCGCACGGGAATCCCGACCTCCCCTCCCAGGATGTCATGCCACAACTCCCCCAGGGCCTCCGCGCGGTCCGCCTTCAGATGCACCACCACCCCGATCCCCGACGCGATCGACCCCGGCCGGGCCTTTCCCCACGGCCGCACGTACATCCCCCACAACGGGTCAAACCCCTGTGTCACCGTCGAATAACGCATGTCGCCGATGATCGCCGGGTTGCCCGGCACCCGGGCCAGGTAGCCATCGCTGAACCAGGCAAACCGGCCAAACTCGTATCGCAGCCACGCCGCCTGGGCCCCGTGCTGCGGCAGGTCCTTGACCGTCACCACCGGCACGCTGCTGCCTTCGATCACCCGGCTGCCCTCCCCCGGCAGCCACGACAGCCGCACCGCATCGGCATACAGCTTCCCATCCGCCTGATACAGGCTGCGCCACACCACCAGATTGCCCAGCGTGGGCATCACCCGCCCGCGCTGGATCACCTGGCCCCGGCTGGCCGCCAGCACCCCCTGCACCGCGTACGCCCGCTGCCGCTGCACGTAGCCATAGCCCATATACAGGGCAAAAAACACCAGCGCCCCCCACGCCGGCCAGGCCACCCCCGGAAACCCGCGGCCCTGGCCCTCCCGGCCCACCATCGCCGCGGGTCCGATCCGCTGCGCCACCCGCCGCATCGCCCACACCATCCCCACCAGAAGGCTCAGCGTCACCACCGGGTCCACAATCGCCACCATGTCCCACGCCACCCGGTGCCACGAAAACGGCCAATACCACAGCGTGCCGTAAGTGGTGAAGCAGTCCAACAGGCCATGCGTGAACATCCCGATCACCGCCGCCAGATAGACCCACCCGCCCACCGGCCGCAGCCGCCGCGAACATAAGAGGAAGATCCCCGCCACCACCGCCGCACCCACGGGCACAAAGGCGATGGCATGGGTGAAATTGCGGTGGTAGATCATCCCGTTCAGGTGATCGTGGCCGTACCCGATCAGCACATCCAGATCCGGCGCCATCCCCGCCACCGCCCCGATCCCGAACGCCGCCAGACGCAGCCGCCGCCCCAGGCAGGCCCCCGCCGCCGTCGCCCCCAACAGACCATGAGTGATCGGATCCATGCCCTCAATCTTACGCCGGACTCCCACCGGTGGATCAGCCGTCTCCAGAGAAAGGGTCTGGGGTCTGGCCAGATCCATCTCCCCGCCTGCCAGCGCCTCGCGCGCCCTCTTCCTTTCTGCTTTCTGCTTTTTGTTTTTTGCTTTTTGTCTTGCTTTCCCCCCACGCTACCATGACTCCCGCCATGCCCCCCAACCCCGGTCCATCCAAAATCGCAAATCCCAAATCGAAAATCCGCTTGGTCGCCATCGACATCGACGGTACCCTCCTGCGCTCGGACAAGGGCATCAGCCACCACACCGCCCGTACCCTGGCCGCCGCGCTCGCCGCCGGTGTGCGCCTCATCCTGGCCACCGCCCGCCCGCCCCGCTCCGTCCGCCCCATCGCCCAGGCCCTCAAGATCGACTCCTGGCAGATCAACTACAACGGCGCCCTGATCCACGACCCCACCCGCCGCCGCCATATCTATCACCAGCCCCTGGCCCTGCCAACCGCCCGCCAGATCATCGCCCTGGCCCGCAACCTGGACCCCAAGGTCGTCGTCAGCATCGAAATCCTCGACAAGTGGTACACCGACCACCTCGATGACACCCTGCCCACCCAGACCTCCCTGGCCTTCATGCCCGATTACATCGGCCCCCTGGGCGCCATCCTGCGCACCCCCGTCACCAAGCTCATGCTCCTGGCCCCGCCCCAGCGCCTCACCCCCATCCACCACGCCGTCCAACGCAAATTCGGCCACGCCGTCGCCCTGGCCGTCTCCGACCAGCACCTGCTCCAGATTCTCAACCCCCAGGTCAACAAGGCCCGGGCCCTTCAGCGCATCGCCCACCACTACCAACTGCAGCCCCAGGAGGTCATGGCCATCGGCGATGCCCCCAACGACCTGGGCATGCTGCGCTGGGCCGGCCTGGGCGTGGCCGTGGCCAACGCCTGGCCCGAAGTCCGCCGCCATATCAAAACCGTCGTCGCCTCCAACGACCAGGACGGCGTCGCCGAAGCCCTCCAGCGCTTCGTCCTGTAGGTTCGGCCCTGGCCGAACGGTCCCCGTAGGGCGTGCTATGGCACGCCTCTTTCACCGGGGGTCCAATCCGCAAATTCCGGGGGGGGGGTCACAGCAGCGACACCGGGTCCACATCCACCGCCGTGTGGGCATCCGACTTCAACAGATGCCGCTCCCTGAGACTCCCCAAAAGCCGCTGCAGCGTGCCCGCATCCGGCGCGATCAGCTCGATCTGCAGCCGGTGATACCCCCCGATCCGCGCGATCGGGGCCGCGGCCGGCCCGCGCAACCGCACCGGGGATCCCAGCGCCTCATTCGCCTCCTCCAGCAGGTCCGCCAGCTTCCGCCCCGCCGCCTGAGCCTTCAAGTGGTCCTGGTCGCGCACCACGATGCGGGCCAGCCGCGTCACGGGTGGCAACCCCACCTGGGCCCGAAGCCCGATCTCGCGCTGCGCAAACGCCTCGTAGTCGTGCTGGGCCGCAAGCTGGATCGCCGGGTCCTGCGGGTTGAACGTCTGCACATACACCGTCCCGGGGTGCTCGCCCCGCCCGGCCCGCCCCGCCACCTGGGCAATGAGCTGAAACGTCCGCTCCGCCGACCGGAAATCCGGCAGGTTCAGGGCCGTATCCGCGCTGATCACCCCCACCAGCCGCACATTCGGGTAATCCAGACCCTTGGCGATCATCTGCGTGCCCAGCAGCACATCCACCCGCCCCGCCCGGAATTCCTCCAGCGTGGCGTGGTAGTCCCGGGCCGTCCGCATGGTGTCGGCATCCATGCGGGCCAGCTTGGCCCCCGGAAACTTCCGCGCCATCTCCTCCTCCACCCGCTGCGTGCCCAGGCCGAAAATCACGATCTTCTTGCCGCACACCGGGCACACCTGCGGCAGCATCTGCTCGGCCTGGCAGTGGTGGCAGCGCACCACCCCGCCGTGCGGCAGCGCCGTGCTCTTGTGATACACCATCAGCACATCGCAGAACTCGCACTGCAGCAGCCAGCCGCAGCGGTGGTCCGGGCACGAGATGTAGTTGGCGAACCCGCGCCGGTTGAGGAGCAGCAGCGCCTGCCCCCCCGCCTCCAGCGTGCGCCTCAAGGCCGCCTCCAGTTGCAGCGACAACAGGTGAATCCCCGCCGACCCCGTGTACTGATAGCGCTTGCGCCGCTCCTGACTCATGTCCACCACCGTCACCGCCGGCAGCGTGAGCCCCGCCACCCGCTGCGGCAGCGTCAACAGGTGATACCGCGGCGCTTTCGCGGGAACTTTCCGGGGGGAATCCGCGGACGAGTCCGGGGGCGAATCCGGGGGTAATTCCGGGGGCCATTCCGGGGGCGGGGGCGAGGGTTTCTGCTTTCTGCTTTCTGCTTTCTGCTTTTCCGCGCCTGCGCGATCCTCCTCTTGCGCTCGAATCTGTCCGGCCGGGTCTCCCGGCACATGCGTCGCGTTGTAATAGCTTTCCAGGCTCGGTGTGGCCGAGCCCAGCAGCACCGCCGCCCCCGCCAACTGGGCCCGCTTGACCGCCACATCCCGCGCCTGATAGCGCGGAAGCTGGTCCTGCTTGTACGAGGGCTCCTGCTCCTCATCCACGATGATCAGCTTCAGGTTGGCCAGTGGCGCAAACACCGCCGACCGCGCCCCCACCACGATGCTGGCCTCCCCGCGCCGAATCCGCTGCCACTGATCGTGCCGCTGCGCCGCTGTCAACCCCGAATGCAGCACCGCCACATTCCGCGGGCCAAACCGCCCCAGAAACCGCGCCACCGTCTGCGGGGTGAGCGCAATCTCCGGCACCAGCACAATCACCCCCGGAAGGTCAAATGTCGATTTTTGATTTTCGATTTTCGACGGGGCATTGGTCGCCCGCACATGCTCGATCACCCGCAGATACACCTCCGTCTTGCCGCTGCCCGTCACCCCATGCAGCAGATGTACCGAGAACCCGCCCCCCCCGGAAGCCCCCGCGCCCCCGGAAGCCCCCCCGCCTCCGGAAGCCCCCGTGCCCGTGTCTGCCCTTGCCGTCCCTGCCGCCCCCAGCGTCTCCACCAGGTGCGCAATCGCCCGCCGCTGTGCCGCCATCAGCCCCTTTTCCTCGATCCGCCCCCCCTCCCGCTGCGCCGCCGCCAAGGCTTCGGCCAGCGGATCCGCCCGCACCACCGACTCCTCCCGCAACACCAATAGCCCCTTGGCCGCCAGTTGCTGCACCGGCGCCACGCTCCGCGCCCCGGCCGCATCCGCCAGCTCCCGCAAACTCACCGTTACCTGCCCCGCCCCGGCCAGTTCCCGCGCCGCGGCCAGCACCGCCCGCTGCAACGCCGTCATCTTCTTGACCTTCCCCGTCCTGCATTTCGGGCTCGGTTCCGCGGGTATTTCCGGGGGCGGCGGCAATTCCGGGGGCGACGGTAATTCCGGGGGGGGCAGGGTCTTGAGGTCCACCACCGCCTGGCGCACCAGGCCTGTCGCCCTCTTCACCGCCGCCGGCAGCATCGTCTGCACCACCATCCCGATCGGGCAGCAGTAGTACCCCGCCATCCACACCGCCAGCTCCACCAGGTCCCCCGTCAGCGCCACCCCCGCCCGGTCCCGGCCCAGAATGGCCTTGACCCGGCTGAGCTGCGTCTGCCCGGCCAGTTTGATGACAATTCCGGGGGTCGGCTTGTCCTGCCGGCCCAGCGGGATCAAAACCCGCTCCCCCACCGCCAGATCGGCCAGACTCTCGGGCACCGCATACGTCAGCCCCGTCACCGCCGCATCCACCCCGCGCTCCGGCGCCACCTCGGCAAACCTCCCCGTCAGCGTCGGCGCTGTCTCAAACAACTGGTCCATCCCACCATCATAAGACACCCCCGGGTGAAGCACCGGGAGGGCGAGGCTCTGTCCGAGCCGTCTTTTTCATTCTTGGAGCAACTCCCCCCGGGCCCACCCTGAATGCCTGCCTCCGCCGCATCCCCCTCACCCGCCCCAGACCCGGGCGCCCACCCACACCACCACCACCCCGATAATGATGGCCCACATGCCCACCAGCGCCCAAAACCCCTTGCGGCGCTGCGTCGCGGTGTGACTCCAGAACACCATGATCAGGAGGGCCACCAGAAGCTGGACCAATAGCAGCAGCAGCACAACCCCGACCAGCATCGCCAGACCGATCATGGCATTCTCCCTCGAGTAATCGATAACTCTCCTTACCTACGTACACCCAGGGCTCAAGGTGCGGCCTTGCCCCCCGGATCTGCCCCCGGATCCGCCCCCGGATCCGCCCCCGGATCTCCCCCCGGGAATCAGGCCGGGCATCCCGCGGCATCCGGCCCACCATCTTCGCTAGATCCTCAAACCCCACCCCCAACCCCTTCCCCACCCTTGCCCCCCACCGCCCACCTGTTATCATGCCCGCGATGCGAGCCAAACAAAAACCAAACACAGAGGCCGTCCGCCAGCGCTGGGGGGTCGGCCCCCAGGTTACCG
>JAJXSS010000391.1 GCA_021784455.1 Planctomycetota bacterium | reverse complement strand
ACGTCGTGCTTCTGTCGGGGGCGGTCCCCGAGCCCGGCAGTATGGGCCTATTGGCCCTGGGCGGGCTGTTCATGATGCCCTCGCGGAAGAAGGCCAAGGCGCCGCGCAACTGAAACCTCCTCCTGGCGGCTGGTCGCTTAGCGGCGGCCAGCCGCTCTTGTCGGCCCTGAAAGCTGCCGCATGACGGGTTCAGGAATAGGGTGAAAGGGTGCGAAGGGAGACAAACTGTGGGCCCGCAGGCTGGACCCACCCTACGCCTCTGATCAGCCTATGACCATCGCGTTGAGCACAACACGGATCGATACGCAGAAAACCAGTGGAACCAGCAGGCCCGTGCGGCGCTGCCACGCCTTTACCCTGGTGGAGCTCCTGGTCGTGATCTCCATCATCGCCCTGCTCGTAGGTCTGCTGCTGCCCGCGTTGCGCAATGCCCGCGATGCCGCCCGGGCTTCCATGTGCCTGAGCAACCATCGGCAGCTCTTGCTGGCCCTGAATATGTACGCCCAGGATTGCGGCGGGTGGCTGCCCGCACCGGATGTCAACTACGGAACCTACACCTATCAGGGTGTGACTTCCAGCAATGTATGGATCCATTGGTACGGGGCCCCCAACGCTGGGCAATACTTCGGCAACACCAACTGCTACGTCGGTTCGTCCACGCCCACCATCTACTGCCCGGCCCTGAATGTCACCAACCTCATGGCCCGCCCCATCTGGGACGGCAATAAGGACGCTAACGGCATCGGCCTGAATTACCTGTGGAATTGCGGGATCTTTGCCACCAAGGGCGGCCCGCGAACGGTCAGTCAGTTCGAGTCTCCGGCCAGACTGGTCCTGCTGGCCGACTGCTCTTCGGCTGGCTACGTGAACGGGTATTTCGCGTGGGGAACAATCACTCGCGATGTCGATGGCGTGCCCTTGGATGTTCACGGGGCGCAGCAACTTGGCACCTACGGCACCAACGCCTACCGCCACCTGGGCTCGTGCAATCTTGGCTTTGCCGATGGCCATGCCATGCCCTGCCCCGATGTCGTTACGGCCAATACCAACCGCACGATCACGACCATCTGCACACAGTAGGAGGGGGGGCATCGCCCAACCCCTGGCCGGTGCGCCAAACAAAGTAAGGGCCATCACGGGGGTTCGCCGCGGCTTGAAACAGGTCAGCCATGAAAAAGCGCCCCGCGTTTACGTTGATCGAGCTTTTGGTGGTGATCTCCATCATCGCCCTGCTGGTGGCACTGCTGCTGCCAGCCCTGCAGGAGGCCCGGGCCGTCGCCCGAGCCACCCTCTGCCGTTCCAACCTGAGCCAGATCTTCACCGGCGGAGCGCTCTACGCCCAGGATCATCTCGACTATTTGCCGCCGGTGGTTGTCCAGATCGACGGCACCGCCTACGGCCACCCGGGCCCCATCTGGGTGCCCTGGTACTCCCGCATCTATCTTGGCCAGTACATCGGTAACGATTTCCTGTGCAGCACAGCCGTGGGTGAGTTCTATCAAGGCAAATGGCTCGCCGGCGGCACCCCCTGCAAAACGCTCTACTGCACGGAAATGCCCGGCGCCTCCAAGATCGACATCAGCGGCAACCTGGGCCTGGGCATGAACAACGTGTGGGACAACCACATCACCGCCAGCAAGGGGGGACCCAGTACACTCTCCTCCTTCAGCTATCCCGCCCGCACCATCTTGTGGCTCGATACCGATTCAGGATCCGGCTGGGCCAATTACAAGGCTGCCAACGCCGAACAACCCCGCGAAAACTACACCCGCCACCCCACCGGGTGCAACCTCCAGTGCGCCGATGGCCACGGGGAGGCCACCCGCAACGATCTGTATACGGCCAAGCTGAACCACGGCCTGACCGATGTAGCCCGTTGAACCGGGCACGCTACGAAGGACGTAACTGATGACCCCCGCTCCCGGCCCGCCGCTGCGCGGCGTCAACCTTGGCAACTGGCTGCTCCTGGAAAAGTGGATGGCCCCGCGCCTCTTCGACGGCACGGCCGCCGGCGATGAATACTCCCTTTCCGCCGCCCTGGGCCCGGGGGCCGAGCACCACATCCTCCACCACCGCGATACCTACATCACCCAAGCCGACTTTGCCTGGCTCAAACGCTGCGGCCTCAATGCCGTACGCATCCCCTTTGGCTACTGGCTCTTCGATCCCGACCCGCCCTACGTTGCTTCACCCCGGCACCTCGACATGGCCCTGGCCTGGGCCCAGAAATACCATCTCCAGGTCCTCCTGGATCTCCACGGCCTGCCCGGTGCCCAGGGCCCCGAGCACCACACCGGCCGGGCCGGCCATTTCCAGTGGCACCGCGACCCGCGCCACCTGAACCGTTCCCTCGACCTGATTGAACACCTCGCCCAGCGCTATGCTGGCTGCCCCGCCCTCCGCGCCTTCTCCGTGGTCAACGAACCCGAGCCCACCGTCGGCCGCGACTTCCTCGTGCGTTTCTACGAGCAGGCCTACGACCGCGTCCGCCAGCACCTGCCCGCCGACCGGGTCGCCTTCGTCCTGGCCGCCTATCCCGAAGGTGAAATGCCCAAATACCACGGCTGCCTCCCCGGCCGCCAGCAGGTGTGGACCGATGTCCACCTCTACCAGTCCTTCGGCGATTGGAGCCGCTGGACGCTCCTGGACTACCTGGCCTACCCCCTTGGGCGGCAAAGCCGCCTGCGCGTCTTCCTGGACCAGGGGCCCGCGATCGTGGGCGAATGGTCCCTGGCCCTGGCCGCCCCCCTCGAACAGCAGATTCAAGCCCTACCCGCCCTGCGCCAGGAGCTCCTGCGGGTCATGCACGGCCGAATGCTGCTGGCCCTCTTCGAGGAATTCCAGGGCTGGTTCTTCTGGAGCTACCGCGTCGAGGGCCGCCCCCAGTGGAGCTTCCGCGATGCCGTCGCCCGCGGCTGGCTGCCCCAGCACTACGCAGATCCGGCCCCGGCCGCGCCGCCGGCGCTTGCATCCATTCCCGTGTAATGGGTCCACCCCCCAAGCCCCGCGGCCGCCATCGCCCGCGCCCCGGGGCCCGCATGAAAGGCTGTTTATGAAGACTCGCGTCCCTCACTGGCTGCTTCTTGGTACAGGCGTATTCCTTTTCCTGACCGCCCCGGTCTGGGCCGCGGCAGCCCCGGTAAAACCCCTGCTCGATGTCACTAACCCCGCCGCCGCCCAGCTCCTGACCCCCTCCAACGGCTCGGCCGACCAGGTCACCGTCGCCCCCAGCCCCGATCCCAAGACCCCCGGCCTGGTTGTCACCATCAAGCCCGGCCCCGCCGGCTATCCCGGCGTGCAACTCAAGCCCCCCGCCGGTGCCTCCACCCTGGACCTCTCCACCTTCGGCCACATCGAGGCCAAAGTCACCAACACCGGCGCCCACCCCATGCTCGTGGCCCTGCGCATCGATAGCGCCGGCGACTGGCATGATTCCCCCTGGAACACCGAGCAGGTCTATCTCAAGCCCGGCCAAACCGGCGCCATCAAGGTCATCTTCGGCTATGCCTACGGCCACAAGCCCGCCTATCCCCTCAAGGCCAGCGCCATCACTGGCATCCTCTTCTTCACCGATAAGACCAAAGCGGAAAGGTCCTTCCGCATCGATTCCCTGGTAGCCGCCGGCCCCGCCGGCGAAAAGCCCCCCGTCAACCCCGAAAGCATCCGCATCCAGCCCGCCGCCGGCTACCTGATCGGCGGCCAGGCCAAGTTCGATCCGGCCCAACAGGTCACCACCTTCAACGACGCCCACACCGGCCCCGTCCCCCAAGGCTCCCCGGGCGCCCTTGAGCTTTCCTTCCCACCCTCCCAGAAGCCGGCCACCATCAAACTCAAGCCCCCCGTCGGCCGCTGGGATCTGCGTAACTCCCTTGAGATCCAGGTCCAGCTTCGCAATACCGGCCAAGCCCCCGTCACCCTGCGCTGCCGCGCCGACAGCAACGGTGGCCCCTCCGACTGGGTCGCCCTCACCACCCCCCTCCTTCCGGGGGCCCAGGCCCGCATCACCATCCCCTTCATCACCAAGGTCCCCTGGAACGGCACCAGGGACTCGGGCAACCGCATCACCAGCGACGCCATCTCCGCCATCGACATCACCGCCGACGCCGCCAATGCCCCCCGCCAAATCACCCTCGATGCCATCACCGCCGCGGATCCCCCGGCCGACCTCCCCGCCTGGCTGGGCCAGCGCCCGCCCGTCCCCGGCCACTGGGTCAAAACCTTCGATGAGGAGTTCAACGGCCCCACCCTCGACAGTTCCAAGTGGAACAACACCGGCCCCAACTACTGGGACCACAAAAGCCACTGGAGCAAGGCCAACATCATCCTCGGTGGCGGCGTCGTGCGCCTGCGCTACGACAAAAAGACCGGCCGCCAGAACGATTAGCCCACCGGCAAAGAAACCCCCTA
>JAJXSS010000390.1 GCA_021784455.1 Planctomycetota bacterium | reverse complement strand
AATGTTTAACCGCCTGCTCCCGGGTGGGCATGGGGTGCGCACCAACGGACTCAATCAGCGGCGTAGAATACCCATGATCACGCAGGCTCTGCTGGACGGCGAATATCGCACCGCGTCGATCGGGAAGATCCACCTGACCAACTTCGACAAAGCGGCCCAGGCGGGCGGCGGGATCACGCCTCAAGAGTTTCCCGAGTCCATCCCCTTCTGGCGCGAGGGGCGCATCGACCATGTGCCCACGCCTTACTACGGGCTGCAGGATGTGGACATCGTGCTCGGCCATAGCACCTGGATTGAAGGCGACTACATGAGATGGTTGCGGGCGCGCGCCCCGCAACGGGCGGATGACATCGTCCACAATCGCATCAAGCCCTCGCCGCTGCGCAGCCCGCAGTCCGGCATCTATCCCACGCCGGAGGAACTCTATCACACCACCTACGTGGCCGACCGCACGATCGATTACCTGCGGCAGCGGCGCGGCGAGCGGCCGTTCTTCCTGTGGTGTTCGTTCCCCGACCCGCATCACGGCTACACGCCGCCGGAGCCGTGGGATCGGATGTACCGGCCGGACGACGTCGTACCGCCGGTGCGCCGTGAAGGCGAGTGGGAAGATCTGGCCCCGTTTTTCCGGCGGGTACTGCATCAGAAGATCTCGCTCAGCGGCACCTTCGGCCAGACGCTGCTCGACGAGAAACTCTATCGCGAGCAGATCGCCCTCACCTACGGCATGGTCTCGCTGATCGACAAGCACGTCGGGCGCATCCTGGCAACGCTGGAGGAATTGAAACTGGCGGAGGACACGGTCGTGTGTTTCCTGTGCGACCACGGCGACCTCATGGGCGATCACGGCCTGCAGAACAAAGGCCCGTTCCATTTCGAGGGCCTGCTGCGCGTGCCGATGATGTGGCGCTGGCCGGGGCATTTCGCCTCCGGCACGCGCCAGGGCCTGGCGAGTCTGCTGGACTTCGCGCCGACGATCCTGGACCTGGCACAGGTGCCGATTCCCGAGGGGCGCGGGTGGGATGGTTCGCCGCTGCAGGTTCCCGCCTGGCCGGGGCGGTCGCTGCGCCCGCTGCTGGAGGGACGCGCGGATTCCGTGCAGGATTCGGTCGTGTGCGAGAATGATGAAGACTACCTCGGGTTGCGCCTGCGGACGCTCGTAACCGATCGGTACAAGGTGACAACCTACACCGGGCATCGCGGAGCCGAGCCGTTCGGCGAACTGTTCGACCTGCAGGCCGACCCGCACGAGTTGCAGAATCTCTGGAACCGGCCGGAGCATCAGGCCCTCAAACGCGATCTGATCGTGCAACTCCATCATCGCCTGACCGAGACCGACATCGCGCTGCCCCGACGGATCAGCCACGCATGAAACCGCTGGCGATGCGCCGGACATGGGCTGCGTCGAGGCATGCAAGGGCTTCGTCCGTGAGGCTCCCGATGTGAAACCAGAACATTGTCCGTTACGGACTGCCGGCACGGGCGGCGATCGTGGCGCTGCCGGCGGCGATCCTCTTCTCGATAACCCCCCACCCCCAGGGCCGTCCGTCCCTTTCCCATGCCGTTGATGGGCACCCTGGGCCAATCAAATCTCCTGGCAGCCTGTTGATTGGCGCATGAGCAGGCCCAGGTTGAACCCCGCGGCGCAATTCCATCCGACGCATCGGGAACGTAAGCACCGGGACCCGCCATGGCCGCTCTTCTGACACCCCGTGTCAGCAGGAGAAACGGGGCCATTCTGGCCTTAAAACTGAAGCAAATCCGCACCAGCAGGGCTGCAGTCTCACTTGGTCGCTTGCACGATCACCACCGGCACGGGCTGGGTGTGAAAATAATCACCGCCCGCTTGCCTCGAGTCCGCCGGAATTTTCAGGGTCAGCAGGTAAGTCCCTGGCCGGAGTGCCGCGACGGGCGCGGGCTTCTGCAGTTGGATGCCCGCCCACTGGAAGCGGTAGGTGTCCTTCGAGAGGTCGACGGTCACGACCATGGTTTCGCCGGGTCGTAGCGATGTTTTCCGGGGCACGGGCTTGGTCGGTTGGTGGCGGGCGTCGATTTCCAGCCGCCAGGGGCCTTTGCGAACGGGGTCTTCGAAGTCGATGGTCCACTTGCGGTAGGTTTGAACGTCGACAAACTCAAATGGTGTGTCGGAAGTGTTCTTGAAGGTGACGGCGAATTGCAGAGCTTCACCCGTGACGAACTTCGGCTTGCCGACGGTCACGCAAGTCGTGATGCCGAGTTCCTCCGAGAGTTTGGATGTTTCGCCGGTGGTTGCCTGCGCCGCCCACAGACCGCCCGCCAAGAGCACGAGCAACATCGTCCCCAGACTCGCCGTGATCGTACGATATCGGTTGTTCATAGGCTTCTCCTTTGACATCTTTGACGCCTGATGCGGCCGCAAGTTCCTCAGGAAGCCCCATTCCCCTGCTCGGCTAGCCATGCGGCTAGCGGTACAGAATTTCATGCCGTCCGGAGCCGATGTCGAACAGCACCCGGCCGTTGCGGGTCTGGGTCGCCACGGGCGCTCCATCGACTGTGACCCCGGCGTATAGCTGGGCGCTCAGCGACACGGTGGCGGGGCAGGTCGCCGGCAAATCCACGGACATGTGGAACCCGGCGCCGCCGCCCGCGCCCGCGCGGGTCCATTTCACAGTGATCAGTCCCTGGGGAGTGGGAACCTTACCGCGGGCCCAAGTCAGGTCCGCGGGACGGGGTTCGATCAACACCTTGGCAAAGCCAGGCTCCAGCGGCTGAACCCCCAGCACGTGGGCCGGCAGCGAATAGGTCGGCCCGGCCGACCAACCATGACAGAGGCTGCCCCCCAACTGGGCCCGCCGATCCTGGCGCCAAGCCAGGCTGAAGTGCTCCCAGAAAGTCGTGGCCCCGCGCGCCAGCAGTTCGCCCCAATAGGTACGTATGAACTCCAGCGCCTGGTGATCCTGCCGGTAGCCGTACACGCCCTCGACCAGCAACAAGCCCAGGAACGGGGTGCTGATCGGCTCGACGCCCGGCAACAGCGCCGCATCCACCAGCGCGGCGCCCTGGGCCGGGTCCAGCACCTGTGACCAAAGCAGGTATGCCGCGTCGGCCTGGGTGCGACGGTGGCTGGGGCCCTGGGCGTGGTCCGCGGCGATGCCACCGCTGCCGTTGAGCAAGTGCTGGTGAATGGCCGCGGTCATCATGTCGGCGGCCTGGGCGTAGCGCTGGGTCTGGGCTTCGTGATTCAACTTCCGGGCCAGCAGCGCACTGCGGCGCAGCAGCAGGTAGAAGGGGAGACTGTCCCAGGCCCCAAAGACAACCTTGGGCTGGCTGCTCCACTTTTCGAAGTTGCCGCCTTGGGCGGGATTGCCGATCAAATGCGGGGTATTGGTCTGGATCTCCCGCACCGCCCAGTCCAGCAGGCGGGTGAACTGCGGCCACAGTTCCTCCAGGAACTGCCGATCCCCGCTGAGCCAGTAGTGGTCCAAAAAGGCCAGACCGAAAAAGGCGGTCCAGGAGGGATAAAAGCCGCCACAGCCGCGATACGGTCCAAAGGGAGGCAGGGCGCCCTGGGGGTACTGGATGGCAAACATCTGCCGCAGGGTCTTGCGATTAAGGCGCGGGTCCCCAAAGGCGTAGGCGGCCACCAGGTTCTCGACGTACAAGTCCCCGCCGTAGACGGTCCGTTCGCGCCAGGGGCAGTCCACGAAGTGGTCCAGCATGCTCAGGTGGATGGTATAGCGCCCCACTTCCCAGATACGATTCAGCCGCCCATCGGAACAGCAGAACTCGCCCTGGTACTGCACGGGATAGGTGTTCATGTCCAGCGACACCCGGTCCACTTCAATTCGCTGGGGCGTGTCCGGAAACACCAGTTTCATGTATCGGAAGGTGCGGCGGTTGTACGGCTGAAGCACCTGGGGGCCGCCCTTGAGGATGAACCGATCCGTGCGGACCAGTTTCAGATCCTCCCCGTACAGCACGTCGATGGTTCCCCCGGCGCTGTTGACGATGGAAATCTGCGGATGGCCGGTGACCAGCCGACCGAAATCCAGGAGGATCGCGGGACTGAAATCCGGATGGGTCTTGAGAATTTCCACCGGCTTGTTGCTCAGGTCCTCCTGCTGGCCGGGAATCAGCCTCTGCTCGTGATGGATCTCACAGTCCTGGCGCCACGCATAGGTCACGCTGGCGGACTCGATATAGGCATTGACTGGGGCAACGCGATCTCCGCCCAGGAAGGGGATCTCCCGCTCCACCAATCGCAGGTACGGGTCCAAGGGCGGCTGGCCCAGCACCAGCGGCCGGATCCACTGCCCGTCATCAAACTCCGCCTGCCTCCAGCCGGGCACTTCCCGGCGCGAGTCATAAGTCTCCTTGTAGTCGCCGAAGAACGGGCTGCTCATGAGGGTCGATTGCTCGCAGCACGTGGAGGACAG
>JAJXSS010000389.1 GCA_021784455.1 Planctomycetota bacterium | reverse complement strand
CGCCTGTTTCGGGGGGGGCTTGCGCATCTGTGGCCCGGCCGCTGGCGGCACCAGCCTGCCAGGCCCGGCACGCCTGGCGCCCCGGCGGAGCCGATCCCGACTCAGACTGCTCAGAATCTGCGCATCCTTTGGGTGGGCGGCCTGCTCACTCTCCTGATCAGCCTCGGCTTGGTGGCTCTGGTGGGGCGCGTCGCCCAGTTGCAGACCAGAACCCCAGTTCAGATCGCCCGCTTGGCCAACGCTCAGGATTCTGTGGAAACACTGGAGGCCCGCCGCGGAGCCCTCCTGGATCGTTACGGCCGGATTCTGGCCAGTTCCAGCCCCTACTACCGGCTGTTCGTGGACCCCAAGTCCATTGAGGATCCCAACACCTTCTCCGAAAAGCTTGGTTACACCCTGGGCTACGACCCGGCCTGGATTGAAAAGACCCTCCACAATCGCCCCGACAGCCACTTTGTCGTCATTGACCAGCACCTGAGTGAGACCCGCTACGCCAAGTACGAAACACTGCGGCTCCCCGGCGTCGGCACCGAGCTGCGGATGCAGCGCACTTATGCCATGGGCCCCATGGCCGGACAGGTCCTGGGCTTCGTCGGTTTCGATGGCAAGGGCCTGGAAGGTGTTGAGCGTGCCTTCAATAAGTACCTGACGGGCCACGATGGCTACCGCGTTGTCTACCGGGATGCCGCCCGGCATCCGATCTGGATCGACAACTCGCGCTACCAGCCCCCCCGCGATGGGCAGTCCATCTGCCTGTCCATCGATGCCACCATCCAGGCCATCGCCGACGACGCGCTGGCCGCCACCTGCCAGCAGTTCGGGGCTCAATCGGGCCAGATCGTCGTCATGAACCCCCATACGGGGGAAATCCTGGCCATGGCCAACTGGCCCGAGTTCGATCCCAACCATGTCGCTCAATCCCCCGCGGATGTGCGTCGCAATCGCTGCATTACCGACTTCTTCGAGCCCGGATCCATCTGCAAGCCCTACATCTGGGGGCCGGCCGTGCAGATGGGGTTCGTCCGCCCCCTGGAGAAAATCGACTGCGGGCCCGGCGTGTGGGTGATGCAATCCGGCCGCCGGCTGCACGATGCCCACCCCTGCGGCGTGCTGACCGCGGAGGGGATACTGATCAAGTCTTCCAACATCGGCATGGGCAAGATCGGCGAACGCCTGGGGGCGGCCCGGCTGTACCGTTGCCTGGCCGACTTTGGCATGGGTCACGTGCCGGGCTCGGAACTGCCCGGTGAGTCGCCGGGCATGCTCAACCCCCTTTCCCGCTGGACCAGTTACTCGATCACCAGCGTCACCATGGGCCAGGAGATCGGGGTTACGCCCCTGCAGATCACCCGCGCCTTTTGCACCTATGCCAATGGCGGCCTGCTGGTGCGGCCCACCATCCTGGCCGTGGACAACCCCGCCGACCCGCCGCATCCGCTCTATGTAGGCCGGCTGCTGACACCGGGCGTGGCCAGGCTGACCCGGGATGTGATGCGCATGGTGGTCACGGAGGGCACGGGCCGGAAGGCGGACAGCCCGCTCTACACCATCTTCGGCAAGACCGGCACCGCCCAGATCGCCGATCACGTGCGCGGCGGATATCTGCCCGGCGCGTATATCGCCTCGTTCACCGGCGGAGCCCCCCTGGAGCACCCCCGGATCGTGGTGAGCTGCTTTATCCACCATCCCGACCCGGCCAAAGGCCATTACGGCGGTCTGGTGGCCGCCCCGGCCGTGCGCCAGGTCATCGAGCAGTCCCTGCTCTACATGGGCGTCGCCCCGGACCAGAAACTCAAGTTCGACAATCTGGGCCACCTCGTCGAGCAGGTGGCCCAGAACGTGGATGCCCGCGAATAGTTCCCTTCCCTCAGTCGTACACCGGCCGGCACCGGCGGGCGCAGCGCCTTGGGGCGCAAACCTCCATCGGCGGAATAAAGTCCGCAGGCGTTCCGGAGGGAGGACGCGGCTCATCTCCGCTTGCCGGGGGCACGGGGCAGGCTCCCTGTGTGACAAACAGCAGATCGTGTAAACTCAGCCTGTGCCGGCGGGCATGATGACCTGTGTTCTGTCTCCCCTTGCCGAAAGGATTCCGCTTTGCAGCGCACTCCGTTTTATAACTTCCACGCCGACCTGGGGGCCAAGTTCGTTGAGTTCGCGGGCTGGGAAATGCCCATCTCCTACGGCTCGATCCTCCAGGAGCACCAGCAGGTGCGTTCGGCCGGCGGGCTGTTCGATGTGTCGCACATGGGCCGGCTGAAGATCTCCGGCCGGCACGCCCGGCGCCTGCTGGAACGCGTGCTCACCCGCCGCATCAGCGATATGGCCCCCCTCACCTGCCGCTACAGCCTGATCTGCAACGACCAGGGCGGCGTGATTGACGATGTGATCATCTACCGCTTCGAGGATTACTGGCTGGTGGTCTGCAATGCCTCCAACCGGGCCAAGGTGGTCGAGCACCTCAAGGCCAACATCGGCGACCTGGTCCTCAAGTTTGATGACCAGACGCTGGATACCGCGATGGTCGCGCTGCAGGGCCCCAAGGTGATGGAGGCCATCGGCAAGTTCTCCCGCGAGGTGCCCACGCTCAAGCGTTACGCCTTCTGCATCAAGAACCTGATGATCCTCAAGATGATCATCAGCCGCACCGGCTACACCGGAGAGGATGGGGTGGAGGTCATTCTGCCGGCCTCCATGGCCTCCATGGCCATCAAGCTGCTGGTCAAGAACCCCGCCGGCACAGACGCCGGGCAATCGGTGATGCGTCCGGCCGGGCTGGGCTGCCGCGACACCCTGCGGATCGAGGCCGGCATGCCCCTGTACGGACACGAACTGTCGCAAGAAATCGACCCCCTCACCGCCGACCTGGCCTTCGCCGTCAGCCTTAACAAGGACCAGGAGGAGAACGGTGAGAAGTTCCTCGGCCAAGAGGCCCTCAAAGCCATCGCCGCCGCGGGACCCACCCGGAAACGCATCGGCCTGAAGCTTGAGGGCAAGCGTACTCCCCGCCAGGGGATGAACATCCTCTCCGGCGACACCGTCATCGGCCAGGTGACCAGCGGCTGCCTGTCTCCCACGCTGGGTTACCCCATCGCCATGGGCTACGTGCCTGTGGCCCAGGCCCAGCCCGGCCAGACCCTGGCCGTGAATCTGGGGGCCGAAAAGGTCCCCGCCCAGGTGGTTCCCTTGCCGTTCTACAAGCATCCGTAGGACCGGCTATTCCAGCTTCAATTCCGCCCGGCACTGGCTGGCATCCTCGGGGTCCGCCGTCACCGTGAAGCCCAGCCTCCGGCAGGAGGCCTGGCCGGCCTGATTGCTGGCCAGAATGTTGGCCCGCAGCACCTTCACGCCTTCGGCCTTGGCCGCCGCCACCAGCCGCGGCAGCAGCTCGCGGCTCAGGCCCTTGCCCTGCCAGCGGTCCGCAACCACCATGGCGAAATCCGCCTGCGTGCGATCCACGAAATCCCGCCGCATGCGGCCGATGGCCATCACCTCATCATCCATATCTCCCGCCCAACGCCGCACCGCCACCAGGGCCAGTTCCCGGTCGTAGTCGTTGTAGCAGATGCGCACCAGCCGCTCATGGGCGATGCGCTGGGCCAGGGGCAGATCCTGATGGAAGCGGTTGCGCACCGATTTCTCACTCAGGCCGGTATGGAAGCGGATGACCGCCTGCTCGTCTTCCGGCCGGATCGGCCGGATCGTGAAAGCCGTCCCGTCCTTGAGCTTGGCCGAACTGATGTGCTCCACCGGGTACGGCCGCACCGCCGGCCGGGGCAGTTCCTGGGCCGGCGTGGCCGGGTCGTGCAGCACCACCCGGGCATCCAAGGCCACCACCTGCTCCGAAGAGACCAAGAGCGGATTGATATCCAGCTCCTTGATCCACGGCTCCTGGGCGATAAGCTGGCTGAACCGCACCAGCAGATTCTCCAGCCCCTTGAGGTCCACCGCGGCCTTGCCCCGCACCCCCTGCAGGGCCGTGTAAATCCGCGTGCGCTCCATCAAGCGCCGGGCCAGCGTGGTATTCAGCGGCGGCAGGCCCAGGGCCCGGTCCTTGAACACCTCCACCAGCATGCCGCCGGCCCCAAACAGCAGCACCGGCCCGAACTGTTTGTCCACCGATGACCCCAGAATCAATTCGTACCCCTCCAGCTTCGCCATCTTCTGCACCGTCACCCCGTTGAAGTGCTCCGCCCCCGCCTTCTTGGTCACCGCCACGCGGATCTCCTCAAACGCCTTGCCCACCGCCGCCGCATCGGCCAGGTTCAGCTTCACCCCCCCCACATCCGTCTTATGGGTGATGGTGTGCGAGTGCAGCTTCAGCACCACGGGATACCCGATCTCCTCCGCCAGCCGGGCCGCATTTTCGGCGCTTTCGGCCATCTCCGTCCGTACGGTGGGGATCTCGTAGGCCTCCAGCAGCTTCT
>JAJXSS010000016.1 GCA_021784455.1 Planctomycetota bacterium | reverse complement strand
ATCCACCGCGGCCAGCTTCCTGCAGCGCATGGGTCGGACGGGCCGGCGCGCCGATACCGAGCCCAATTGCCTGTTCCTGGCGACGCACGATTTTGGGCTTCTTCAGGCGGCGGCCTTGCTCGACCTTTGGTCTCAGGGATTTGTTGAAGAAGTCATTCCTCCCCCGATTCCCTACCATGTCTTCGTGCAGCGATTGCTCACGCTCGTTCTGCAACACTCGTGCTTCGTGCAGTCAGACTGGCCTAAGTGGATCCCCTATCACTTACTTCCGCACCATTCGCAACCAATAAGTCAGTAATCTCCTTGTCGGGATGGAGGGCACCGGACACCTTCAGGCGAAGGGTGAGCCTCATGAGGCTTAAACAACTCGGGGCCATGCTGTCGCGGGAAGGACCGCAAATTGGTCGCCCATGGCTCCCCGATGTCCGTCAGGCACTGCACGGCAAATTATCGGAGACATACAGCGCCTGGCCCGAGCGAGGTTGGTTGAACGGCGAGGGAGACGTTTTCGTCGACGCTTGGGGCCGGCCGGTCATCCTGATCGTGGACGGCGACCAGATCATCGGCGTGGCCAGCCGCGGGCCTGATGGCGTCTGGGAAGGCGGCCGGGGCGACGCCATCGTCACCACCCTCGATTCCCTCCCCCCGGCCACGCAACCCGCCACCGGGAATAATGGCGGCAAGCCATGACCGGCCGGCAGTCCATCGCCGCCGCTTGCACCCCCACCGCCCCGGCGGCGCCGGATGCCCTCACGGCCGCGTGGCTCGGCCCCGACAGTTGCGAACTGGACTGGCACGACAAGAATGGGAACGAGACCGCTTTCACCCTCGCGCGCAGCACGGATGATGCCTTTGCCGCCGCGGGAAGCGCGGTGAAGCGTGAGCGGTTTCAGATGCAGGGCATGACATTGCCCCCGCAGACGGGCAGGTAGACGCCGGTAATAAAGCTGGCCAGGTCGCTGGCCAGAAAGGCCACGGCGTTGGCGATGTCCTGGTCGAAGCCGCGGCGGGCGAGGGGCACGGTTTTTTCGTAGGCGGGCTGATGCTCCTGGCCGGTGGAGCGGTATTGATCGCTGATCATCCAGCCCGGGGCCACCTGGTTGACAGTGATCTGGTGCTGGCCGACTTCCTTGGCCAGCACCCGCAGCACGCGGTCCATGCCGGCCTTGCCGCTGATGTAGGCGGACTGGGTGGGCTGGGCCTGCATGGTGCACTCGGTGTTGATGGCGATGACCCGGCCGAAGCGCCGGGCGATCATGTCGGGCACGAAGGCCTTGGCCATGAAGACGTTGTGCAGCACGCTGGTTTGGAACTGGCTCTGGTAATCCTCGGTCGGCTGGTCCAGCACGGTGGTCCATTGGTACTGGGCAACGGCATTGTTGACGATGATGTCCGCGGGGCCGAGGCCCTTCTTAACGGCGTCGCGCAGAGCGAAAATGGAATCCTGGTCGGCGACGTCGGCCTGGGCCACGAGGCTGCGGACGGCGGGCCGGGCGGCGGCCAACTCGGCCTGAAGGGCCAGGGCCCGGTCGCGCTGGCCGTGATAGACGATGGCGACGCAGGCTCCCGCCCGAACCAGGGTGCGGGTGATGACCCGCCCCAACTCGCCCGAGGCGCCGGTGATGACCGCCACTTTGCCCGAGAGATCAATATTGAGCATGGCTGACTCCAAGCCTGCCTCAACGGTTCCACACGGAGTTTCCGCCGTCCACGCGTAAGGTAATGCCGTTGACATACGAGCCTTCTTCCGACGCAAGATACACGCAGGCGTTGCCGATGTCCCGCGGTTCGCCCAGTCGGCCCAGAGGAACGGTTCGGGGAATGGCAGCCCGGCCTTCGGGCGACTCCCACCAATGGCGGGTCAGATCGGTGAGAACGTGCCCTGGGGCCACGGCATTGCAGGTGATGCCGTGCGGCGCCAGGGCGATGGCAAAACCGGCCATTTCCATGCGCAGGCCGCTCTTGGCCGCGGCATAATCCACCTGTGCCGGGGCGGTCATCGTGTCCGCCAAAGAGGTGATAAAAACGATCCGCCCCTTGGTGCCCCAGGCGATCATCCGGCGTGCCACCAACTGCGTACAGTGGAACGGTCCGGTCAAGTCCACGTCGATCGTCTTCTGCCAGACCTGCGGCGTCATCTCCATAATGTCCACGAAGGGACAGATGCCGGCATTATTGACCAGCACGTCGATGCGTTGGAATCGCTGGGCCACCTCGTTCACCATCGCTTCCACGCTGGCTCGCTGGGCCACGTCGCAGGCAATACCCAGGCACGTTTGCCCGGCGATTCGCTCGAGTTCGCCGGCCGCCTGTCGGGCTCGGGCCGCGTCCATATCGGCGACCACGATACTGTCCCCCTGGCGGGCAAAGCATTCGCTGATGCCCAGCCCGATCCCGCGGCCGCCGCCGGTTACGATCACCACACGTGCCGAGTGCATAGCCATCTCCTTGAGCAAGATTGTTTCTCCCGACTTGTGCTAGAGGTTTAATTTACGTGGCCCGCGGCCGGCGCGGTATGATCCGGGCCACCGAAAGACATGGATAAATGTGACCTCAAACCCTCGGGACTTCTGCGCAGCGCGGACCTGCGCGGCGTCGTGCGCCCCCTGGGCGCCGGCTTGTGGGCGGCCACGGGGCCGTGTGCCCGATCCGCGGAGCTGTCCGCCCTGTACGTGGACCGATTCACCGGCCCGCGTCTGCCTGCGCCCGCGGGCTGGCATACCCACTGGGAGTTCACCTACGTTTTTGCGGGTCAGGGATTCCTGCGCGGCGACTGGGTGATGAGCCTGGAACGCGGCACCGCTCTGTTGATCCCGCCGCGCCTGCCCCACAGCGAAGAGGCGGAAGCCAGTCTGGACACGCTGTGGGTGGGCTTGCGCGGCAAGCGCCTGAAGGACGTGCCGCGTGAGGGCATCCTGATGAAGCGGCTGGGCGGCCTGGCCGGCGATTGTGAGCGACTGTGGCTCCTGGCCCAGGGGCGGGCCGGCCGGATCGGCCCCGAACTGGATGCTCTGGCCGCCCTCATCGTTGGACAGTTGCTGCGCAGCGTGGAGGAAACCAGGCCCGGCGAGGCCCCGTGGATCGATCAGGCCATCCTATGGATGCGGCAGCGCCTGGGCCGGCCGCTTTCGATCACCGGCATGGCCGAACAGTTCGGCTATTCCCACGGCCACTTCCATCGCGTCTTCCGCCGCCGCACCGGCAAGACGCCCGCCTGCTTTCTGACGGACATCCGCATGAAACAGGCCGCCCAACTCCTGCGGCACAGTTCCTTGCCGGTCAAGCAGGTGGCTATCCGCACGGGATTCCCCGATCCCCTGCACTTCTCGCGCGTCTTCCGAAAAACGATGGGGGTGGCCCCGCGGGAATATCGCGCATCCACACAAGCCCAGACCGGGAGCGTTGCCCCCGGCTGACAGACGCCGGCCTTACAGGCCGAAGAAGCCATACCTCCCTTCCCACGCTCCACGATTACCTTCGCAAACATCGGATGAGCCAGAAATCCCGCCGCAGTAGGTCGCCTTCGGAGACATCGATCAGAGATCAGCCCGCACCTGTTCACCCGCCCAGGTGCCTGAGCACGCTTTCGAATTTCTGGGGATGGTTGGCCCACTTGACGGCCTCGGCGGGGGCAACGGTGCCTTCGGCCGTCAGGCGGGCCAGGGACTGTTCCATCGAGATCATGCGCTCGGTGGCGAGGTCGCGGGTCTTGGTCTGAAGCCGGGAATACAACTGCTCGACCTTACCCACGCGGATCAGGTTCTGCACGGCGTAGTTGTTGTTGAGCACTTCCATGGCCACCACGCGGCCCAGGCCGTCGGCCCGCGGGACCAGCTTCTGGCACAGCACGTAGGCCAGGCCCAGAGACAGCTGGTTGGCGATCTCATCCTGCTGGTTGGCGGGGAACATGTCCAAAAGGCGAGTGACGGTGCCGCGGGCATCGCGGGTGTGCAGGGTGGAAAAGACCAAATGGCCGGTCTCGGCCGCGGTCAGCACCCAGCGGGCGGATTCGCGATCGCGCATTTCGCCCACGAAGATGACATCGGGATCCTCACGCAGGGCGTCACGCAAGCCGGCCTCGAAGGAGTCCAAATGCCGGCCGATCTCACGCTGGGAAACCAGCGATTTGCCGTGGGAAAGGCGGTACTCGATGGGGTCTTCGAGGGTCACGATACGGCAGCACTGGGTCCGGGCCATGCGATCCAGCAGCGAGACCATCCTTGCAGTAATACCTCTCGGCATAATTCCAGTAGCCAAGAAAGACTTCACTAATGGTCTTCTCCGTTGCCTCCGGAGCATCGACCCGACTGGTAACTGGAAGCAATTGTCTGGCTGACAACCACTCAGCAATTGTGCGGCGGTAGGTCTCTTTGCTAGATTCGCTTCCGTGCTTACCCAAATAGACATCACGGCCATCCAGCCTGACAACAGCTAATCCACTTGGTTTGTGAAGGCGGTATGAGGGGATCCGAGGTGTTCTATCCCGAGGCATGGTGCCACTCCTGAAACGGGAAAGTGGTAATTACCACTTTTCCAGCCTTCAGAGCCGCACTGCCCCACATGGACAGGCACGCGTAAATTACGTTCGGCTAATATCTTACGTTGAATCGGGCTGGCGAGATTCGAACTCGCGACCTCTTGCACCCCATGCAAGCGCGCTACCAAGCTGCGCTACAGCCCGTATTTCCCTGATCCGGCGTAACCTGGTCCTCGCGACCTGTCGCCTTAGGCGGCCGCGCTACCAAGCTGCGCTACAGCCCCCAAAACGCTCTATTCTAATCGCATCGCACGCCAACGGCAAACTCACACGCGTCGGTCACACGCGTGGGGCACGCCGCCGCTTGATCCGGTCGAATGCCGCCAGCGCCCGCTGTCGGGCCGTTTCGTGATCCACGATGGGGGCCGGATACGT
The DNA here is from genome assembly GCA_021784455.1 of Planctomycetota bacterium. GTDB lineage: Bacteria > Planctomycetota > Phycisphaerae > Phycisphaerales > Phycisphaeraceae > JAJXSS01. Next base: position 14,436 of record JAJXSS010000016.1, on the reverse strand, counting down.
GCGGCCCAGATGGACACCGGCCTCCTCGCACACCGCGGCCGGGGCTTGCCACGGCCGATGGAGCCACCGCGAAGCCAGTTTCGCCAATTCCGGCACCCAGCGGCGCACATAACTGCCCTCGGGATCGAAACGCTCGGCCTGCAGCACCGGGTTGAAGACGCGGAAATAGGGAGCCGCATCCGCGCCGCAACCGGCCGTCCACTGCCAACCCAGAGTGTTGTTGGCCAAGTCGGCATCCACCAGCGTGTCCCAAAACCAGGCCGCCCCCCGCTCCCAGTGGATCTGCAGATCCTTCACCAGAAAAGAGGCCGCGATCATGCGCACCCGATTGTGCATCCACCCCGTGGCCCATAACTGCCGCATCCCGGCATCGACGATCGGGTAACCGGTTTGGCCCCGGCACCACGCCCGATACCCCTCGTCGTCCTCCACCCAGGGAAAACGCTGGAACTCAGGCCGAAGCGGCTGCCGCGCCGTCTGCGGAAAATGCCACAGCAAGTGATGGGCGAACTCGCGCCAGTGCAGCTCACGCAGGAATGCGGCCAGCCCCTCCGATGCCCCGACCGGGCCCGCCCGATTCCCGGCGGCCTGTACCCGCCGCAGGCGTTGCCACAGCCGCCGCGGCCCGATCTCCCCCCAATGCAGGTGCGGCGACAGCAGGGATGTGCCTTCCCGATCCGGCCGGTCCCGCAGACGATCGTAGTCCGCCGCACCGGCCTTAAGAAAGCGATCCAGCGCAGCCTGGGCCCCCGTTTCACCGGGCTGCCACGCCTGCCGCAGACCGCCGGCCCAGTCCCAGCGCGGCAACAGCCCGAGGTCCTCGATGCTCATGGATCGCGGCCAGCGCTCGGCCGGGGCCATTCTGGCGGGTGGCGGCGCCGGCGTTCCCTGATCCAGCCGCACCTGACAGGCCCGGTAATAGGCCGTAAAGACCTGATACGCCCCCCCGCTCACGCTGCGGACGGCCGAGGGCTCGTGCCACACGCTGGTATTGAAGGTCGCCGCCTCCAGCCCGCCCTGTTGCAACCGCTGCAGCAACTCCTGTTCGCCTGCCCGGGCTGCGGGTTCATAGCGCCGGCCGAAATAGACGGTGCGGGCGCCGCATTCCGCAGCAAGGGACAGCAGTTCCCGTCCGGCATCGCCTTGACGCACCAGCAAACGGGACCCGCACCCCTCCAACGCGGCGGCCAGAGCCCTCAGGGAATGGTGCAGCCACCATCGCGAGGCGCCGCCCAACGGCCAGTCGCCCTCCTCGCGGGCATCGGCAATGTAAACAGGGATCACCACTGCGCCGCGGGCCAGGGCGGCGTCCAGGGCCGGATGGTCATCCAGCCGCAGATCGCGCCGAAACCAGACGATGGCAGGTTCGCCCATAGCAGCCCCCGCACCTTGCGCAGACCCGGGAGGCACCCGGCAGCCAGCGATGCCCCCGGCCCTTGTCCCACGGCAAAACCTATTCCAGGTTCAGCCACGCCACCTCCTGGGGTGTCAGGCTCACCTCCAGGCCCGCCAGAGTGGACCGTGTCTCGGTGGGGGTACGCGGGCCGATCAGGGGGAAGGTGGGGAACGGCTGGTGCAGCACGTACGCCAGGGCGATGTTGATCGGCTCCACGCCCTTCTGGCGGGCCAGTTCGTAAGCGCGCTTGCGCCGCTCGAAGTTGTCCTGGCTGTACCAGCATTCCGCCAGCGACCGGTCCGGCTGGGCCTCCGCCGGCACATCGGCCCGGGCGGTGAAAAATCCGCGCGCCTGGCTGGACCAGGGCATCAGCGGCAGTTGCGCCTGCTGAAGCCAGGCCCGCGAGGGGGCATCCGAGGCGGCGATGCAACCGCCCCACACCGGCTTGACCATGCGCGCCAGGCTGAAATTGTTGCTCACCGCGCTGAAGCCCTGCAGCCCCTTGGTCCGGGCGTATTCGTTGGCCTGGGCCACTCGCTCCAGACTCCAGTTGGAACCGCCGAAGCTGCGCATGCGCCCCGCCCGCACATGCTCATTGAGCACGTCGATGAACTCCCCCACCGGCACCTGGGGGTTATCGCGGTGCATCATGTAGATGTCCACGTAGTCCATCTCCAGCCGGTCCAGGGACTGCAGAAACTGGACGGTCAGGTTCACCGGGTCGCAGCACGGGGTATGGGCCCCCTTGTCCAGAATCACCACCTGCTCACGCACCTGGCGTAACTTGACCCAGGCGCCCAGCGTGCGTTCGCAGGCCCCGCCTCCGTAGATGTAGGCGGTGTCAAAGGCGTTGCCTCCGCGCTCGAAGAAATCATCGAACATGACCGCAGCGTGCGGCAGGGCCGTCTGGTTGTCCACGCCCATGACGAGGCGGGACACGGCTTTGTCCAGCCCGGCAATCTTGCCGTATTTCATCCGGGTCGGCTTTTGCACCTCCAGCGGCCGGCCGGCAATCGTCACCTTGGGATACCCCGCCGGTTGCTCGCTGTGGTAGGTCAGCCGCACGGCCTGACGCCAGCGGTCCAGAGCCTGCATGTTGCCCAGGGTGTCCGCCACGCTCATGGCCGGCGCCGGAGCGCTGCGCAACCCTTGGGCGACGCACTCGGCAAACACCTGCGCCTCCAGACCGAAGGAGGTCATCGGGCTGGTGATGTTGATCGTTTCGGCTTCTTTCTGCCCCTGTCGGTGGATGAGGATCTGCCCGGTGGGCGGGTTCTGACGGTCGGCCATCCAGGGGTTGGGCACGATGATCCGGCCGGTGCTGCCAAACACGCGCACCGCGTTCTCCTGGTTCAGCGCCACGCCCGTGGCCACCTGAGCCAGGATGTCCCCCGGGAACTTGAGCGTACCCACGGCCCATTCATCCACACCCGTCTGACCCAAGTGGGCTGCCCCGCTCACCTCCACAGGATCGGCAAAGTCCTGCCCCAGCGCCGCCCCCGCGACCAACCGCGCGGCCGACACCGCGTAGCCGCCCACATCCAGGATGCCGCCACCGCCCAGGTCGTTCTTGAAGAGCCGGCCGTCGGCATTGAATCCGGCCTGAAAACTGAACGTGGCCTGAATGACCCGCACCTCGCCGATGGCACCGGACCGGATAATCTCGACCAGCTTGGCCGTCTGCGGATGGCAGCGATACATGAACGCTTCCATCAGCATCACATCGTGGGTCCGGGCCGCCTCGAGCACCGCCAGCGCCTGGGGATAGTTCAGCGTGAACGGCTTCTCGCAAAGGATGTGCTTGCCGGCCTGGGCCGCCTTGATGGCCCATTCCGCATGCAGGGGGTGCGGCGTAGAGATATAGACGGCCTGCACCTGCTCGTCAGCCAGCAGGGCTTCATAGCTGCCGTGGCGGTGGGGCACCTGGAACTGGGCCCCGAAAGTATCCGCCTTGGCCTGCGTGCGGCTGCCGACGGCCACCAAACGCCCGGAATTGCCCTGCGCCAGCCCGCGGGCAAAGGCCTGGGCAATCGCCCCCGCGCCCAGAATGCCCCATTGCAACGGTGTGCTCATGGTGTGTTCTTTCCCTGTTCCCCCCGTGCGGCCGCCATCCGGACCGCGCAGAGGTAAGTCCTGAAGTCTGCGTTGGATCGTGAATAGGCGCCTGGAGTAGCGCCGCGGATAAACAAACCGGCCGGCTCCAAGCCGACAAGCGGTTGAAGGGCATTGTACCCTCAGCATCTACCTCAACAACGCGATCAAGGCCACCAACCCTTATGTCCGCAAGCATGGACCGGACTGGAACTTACCCAAGAGACCACGCTTTCTCAAATCTGACCGCGGTATGCAGCTTTTCGCCTGGCGATATGTTTCTGGACAAGGGCCGGACCACGACCGACTTCACCTCCCGACGGCGGGGGGGACGCGTATCGTGAGAGGACCTGCGGCATCACAATAGGCGAAGGCCGCCAGATCGGTGGGGTCGACTGGACATTGGTACCCCGGCCAGACTGGGCTCAATGGCACCGCTGAAACACGACATCCATACACCGGCACGGGTACTCCGCCTATGGCAACCGAGTAGTCATCTGACATGGGTTCGCCCAGCGACGCTGGATATATTGAGACTTTCGCGTCATTCCACTTGTTCATGAATTCCTGGAACCTTCCCGATCATGGCGTTCGCATCACAACCGATAAGGCCCGATGGCAGTGTCTTGGTCTGATATCTTGAATGGGGAGCCCCGCTAGAGTTTACCGAGTAGAAGCATCACTGTCGTCCACGGCTCGATGCGGCCCAATCGGATCTGGCAGCCGCCACGGATCGTTTGCGGGGCCAGTTTCCGGGTGCCCCGGTTCGCAACAAGGTGAATACTCGTTTTCGGCATGTGGAGTTGGATGGTTACCTGTTCGATGGGATCGAGTCCCGCGTTCAGCAGCACCACCGCGCCGCGATCACGTGTGGGGGACATTCTCACAAACGGGGTCAGTGGAACGGTTTCCATGATTCGCACGGGTAACGCATCTCGCGTGATCCAGTCGGCCACATTCTGCAATTGGGCGCGCTTGGCAACCGAATGCAGGTACATCCATTGTGCGTACCCCATGACGACCACGCGACCGCCCAGCGGGTTCTCATAGGCCGTCATGCAAATGCCCTGCACCTGGCCCGCATAGTTCTGCAGGTTCGCCAGAACGCGGACCCCTTTCACGGTGGGCTGCAACTCATCCGCCAAACCGGTCGCATCGCCCCAGAACTCGATCCGTGCATCCCGCATCTCGCCCGCGTGCGGCCCGTTCAAGGCGTCCGCGGTGAAGCGTTCCGACACGCCGTTGTCGAGCCGCCGCGCGAGGCGCACGCCGGTCAGGTGATCCAGCCCGCGTTCGGCAAGCACTTCCAGGGCAGTGGAGTCCATCAGGACCCCGCCGTCAAGCATCTGCTGGAGTTCGTCAGTGTCGAAGGCTTCGGCCACGCGACCCACCAGCACCGTCGCATTAGTGGAACGATCCACGGCCAGCGGCAACCCAATCTCCGCAAGAATATTCGCCATGCCGATGTCGTAGTGTCTGTCGCACACGACGTGGTGCTTGTCGGGGCCAAACCAGTCCTCGCCGGGGCGCAGCCCGCGGCGCGCCATGATTTTGGTGTTCCACGCCGGCCAGAGACCGGCCGTCGGCAGGTCGTGCGTGTGGGCTACCAGCCGCTCCCACAGCGGGCGCAGCGTTTGGGCGCGTTCGGGGATCGAACGAAACTCCTCGAGCGATCCTTCCCACATCCCCAGCGCGTTGAAGGCAATCCCATTCAGTCCGACGGCAAAAGCCAGCGTACACTCGTTCATGACGGAGCCGGCCGACTTGAGCAGCGTCTGATAGGGGAAATTTTCCACCTCGTACTGGCAGTCCGTCACGGTTTGCGGCAACAAGCTGCGCTGCCGGCCTGCTTCGAGAGCCTTATGCACCACAGCGAACCGGTGGGCATCGTTGTAGAAGCCACCGCCCGGCCGCGATTTGCTGGCGCCCAGTGCGGGAAACCAGCGGTCGAAGCCCAGCCCGGAGTAGGTCGTCCATCCCGGGCCGCAGGTCATCAAGCCGGTCACGATGCTCGGTTCCACGGCGCGCACGGCTTTGGAAACGTCAGCCAAGAGCGATTCGAGGGTACGGATGTTCTGTTCAACCCAGGCCTGTCGCACCGCTCCCTGCGCGGGATCGTTCAGTGCCGTCACGAGCGATTCGCGCGTGTGGCGGCGGCCCGTCGCTTTGTTGAGAATATTGAGGCACGTCGGGCAGAAGCACCCATACGCCACACCGTGTTGATGCATCCGGATGTCATCATCCACCCAGATGAAGTCGGGCCTGGCCTGGGCGATCAGTTTGTACCTCGCCTGCACGTAGGCGCGCAACTCCTCCGTGTTCGGGCAGGCGCAGCCCTTCGACACGCAGCCGTCGTGGCCGACCATTGCCTGGAACGGCAGCGGCGCGTTGTAATCCCATGCTTCGTTGGCATGACCGATGGTCGTCATGACGTTGACCCCGACGCTGGGGATGCCCGCCTGTTTGAGCGCCCGGATGCGCTGGCCCAGAACCTTTGCCCGTTTGGCGAGCACGTCGATCGGAACATAGAGATGGTGCGTATCCGTCTCGAACAATGCCACCTCGTCCACGACCGACGGGTATTTCTTCAAGAACTTCAGCAGTTGGGCAAACGCCGCCGCCGATTCGCATTTGGGAAAGCCGATGCGCCACGCCAGTGTGAGGGGCGAATGGGACTGAGGATGGGAGCTCAAATTAGTCATTTCGTCTATTCCGGTTTCGTTTATTGAATTCTTCCCCCTTTATCCGAATGTTCCGGCGGCAATGCCCGCGACCAGGAGGCTCAGCAACGCGCGTGCGCGTCATTTCGTTGGGCGCGCACCCGGCTTTTCCTGGGTGGCCTGGACTTCGATCTTCAAATCACTAAGCGAAACACCACGCAGCGTGACACCACCGCTGTTGGCGCCGACGATCTCGCTGAATACCTGGGTCTTGCGGACGCCAAAGCCTGCATTTCCGAACGAAAAGCTTGTCTTTTTCTGCGTGGTGTAAGGCAGAACCAGTGTGGCCGGCAACTCAACCTTGCGCCAACCAGGACGAAGATCCTCATTGATTTCGATGCCATGAGCGCGCTGGCTGGAGAGGGTGATGATTTCCGTGGGCCCGCTGGCTTCGAGGCGAACCACGGGACCATATTGTGCGCTGGTCCAGGTAAGCGCCACGACCCCGGGCGCCACATCATGGATGCCCACGGGCACCACAGGCTTAAAGCCGTCCGTGAGCCTATCGGCAATGGCGATGTGGGCCTCGTGGTCCTGACCCCAGTCGGCGAAGATAGGGGTTACACCGCTTTGCCGGAGCACCTCGCGCTCGTGGCTGAGGACCGGGTTGTCCAACACCCCCGGCTTGACGAGGACGTACTTGAGGCCCGTCGGATTGTAAACCGGGGCGGCCCACTTCCCGGTGGCGAGTTTGACCAAAGCGCTGCGGCCGGTCCAATTGCCACTGATACCGTATTCAGGCATGTCACTGCGTAAGAACGCATTGGCATCGGTATTCTCGGTAGGGTAAACAAACACCATGTCGGGGGAGCGATCAAGCCACCCCGTGTCGGCACGCGCCGCCTGGGCAAAGTCGGCTAGCCAGCGCATTTGCTTGGGATCGTTACTTAGTTCGAAGATTGTCCATTGATTGTCCCCCTCGCTGGCCCGGAGTTTGAGCCCGAACATGAAGATGCCCTTGGCCCCCTGACTCAGCAGCAGATTGAAGTCGCGGTACATCTGCTGCCGCGTCTGGTAGGCAATGTGGCGATCCTCCCAGTGTGAGCAGTTGAATTCGGTGACCAGGCACCACATGGGGCGCTTGCTCTGGGCGACATCGGCGTAGGTCGCGGTGGCATTGAAATAGGCCAGTTCCTCGCCCGTGCCGTACGATTCCATGCCTAGTCCGTCGAGCCCTCCAGTGGGCTGGCGGTCGGTCCAGATTTCGTTGGATTGGTAGTGGCGTTTGGCCACCACCGGCACATCGACCACCCGGCGAATCTGGTCACAGACCTTGCCGAGGTTCTCGTTCAGCATGAGGTCGCGGGCCTCGCTCAGGTCCAGCCACATGCGGCAGACGGTCATGTCTACCGGCAGTACTTGCCTGGTCTGGGGGTCCATGACATAGCCCAGGTGGGCCCACGGACTGGCCTTGGGACCCGCGATCATCGGCACAAGACGGGCGGCCTGGGTGAAGCTGCTGAGATCGCCGGGCTTGAGGCCCCACGCTTTGGCCAAGGCGTCAGTCGAGCCGTAGCGTTTGGTCAGAAACGCGGCCACCCAGGCGCGGGCCTCCGCGGACGCGGCCAGGAAATAGCGCGGCGGGCCATACTCGTTGCCCACCGGATCGAGGAGGAAACGCAGACCCGCGCCGAAGCGCAGGCCCCGGAGCCACGGCGTGATGTGGTCGGCGTTGGCCGCAATCCAGTTGCCGACAACAAGGCGCGGACTGCACTTGACCAGCACGTCGGTGGCTTTGGTTGTGTCGATCTTGATCTGACAGGCCCCCTGAGCGTCGACCGGGGCCACTCCCGAGGTGATCAAAGCACCGTCCGCCGCGTTGACGACCACGTACAGTGCCTCGTCTGGCGCCGGCGCCTTGCTGGCAATGGCTTGGGCCGCCCCGGTGATTGCCACGACGGCCACGCCGGGAGCTTTGAACCGCATCTGATCATCGGTTGGACTGATGCGATAGCCCACCATGGGGGTGTTAGCGTGCACCGGTAACTGGATCCCATAGTGGAAGCCATCTTGCTCAAGGGTATCGAGCAGTTTCTGCATCACGGCTGGGGGAGGGTCCCACATGGCGTTCACGTACAGATCATCCACCCCCTGGCTGCGGAACAGTTTCAGAGCTTGCTGGTCGTCCCTCAATTCCTTGTCCTGCTTCGTTCGTAGATACATCGAGACAAACATTCCCCCGAAGGGAATATAAGGCTTGCCATCCCAGATCAGAGCATTGTGCTCCGTGATCGACCAGGGATGCTTTTGCCCATCGCGGTCGATGAAGACCCCCGTCTGCGCCCGCAGAGCAGGCGCCGCGATCGTTACGGCAAGAAGGCACAAAAGAACCAATGAGGCACGGCGACAGCAGATTAGGCCGGGCATGGCAGCAAACTCCTGAGGATGGACGTTGATGAACTGGGCTGAAGGTAGCGGACTACGAATGCTTGCCAGGAACCAGCGGCGGCAGACCGAGCACCTGGACGTCCCAGGTTTGCAGGACGTTACTACCCTTGCCGTCGCCGCTGTTGGTGAGCAGAAAGCAGATCCGGTCGCCCTTGTGAACATTGTGCACGATGGCGTTGATCGGCAGAATGCACGTGCCGCCCCCGTCCTTGATCGCCGACTCCTGAGCGAACAGCCCCGCCACTTGGTGTTGGACCGGGGGCTCAGCACCCTTGATGCACACTATCCGGGCACCCGCCGTTACGGTTGCGTGCAGCGTGGTTTCGACGATCACACAGGCGTAATCACGGTCCGCCTGCCAGATGCGCGCTGAAAACAAGGCGTCCCCTTCGGTCATGGACTGCTGGGTGGGCGTCAGGACGAGCGTGCCCTTGCCCGGCACCGTGGCGTGCCACGTTTTCGTCGCCGGGTCCCAGGTCGCCGCACGCAGCCCCTTGGCTAAATCATCCGCCTGCGTGAAGTGTACGGCCGCGTACGACCAGCACTTCCGGGCATCGACATCGGTGGGCCTCTGCCAGTGTACGCTTTCGGCAGCGGGGGCGCCTGCCGGGGGCGATGCGCTGCAGGGAAGTGCAATGCATGTCGCCAGCAGAAGAGCCTGGATTGACAGATGAGGAATGCCGGGCATTGGTTTGAGTCATCCGTGGCTGATTCAGGGATAGCCCATCGTTCGCCACTTGGTGTAGGGCACTTGCTTGACGGAGTAGTCGTAGTAGAGCACGTTCATTGTTCGACCGTCGCCGTGCGGTGCGCCGCCCTTGGAACTCAGGTACGGATAGTACGCCCACGTGCACCAGACCAGGGCCGGATAGGGGTCGTTGGCGCCCCCCTCCTGGGACATTTCACCAAGACGAGGGGACCAGCCCTGCGTGCCATACCAGTATTGCTGCTCGTAGGCGTCGATCAGTTTGTAGTTCACGACGGCCGGGCACATCGTGATGTTCAACTGAGGCTGTGTAGGCAGGTATGAGTCCAGGGGCTTGTCGGGGTTGGCGCTGCCGCTGACGCTGGTGCCGTTGACATAGTAGCGCACGGGCAGAAACCGCGGGGCTGAGCCGTGGCTCAGTGGTGGGGGGTACGCATTGTAATCGTTGGCATAGGTCTGGAGCAGAATGCCGATCTGGTGCAGATTACTCTCACAGGAAATGTCAATCGCAGCCCGGTGTGCGGCGTTTAGTGCCGGCAGCAGCATCCCGATTAGCAAGGCAATGATGGTGATGACGACCAATAGCTCGACCAGCGTAAAACCGCCGGCTACGCGGCGGTAAAGCGTTAGGCTTCGCGCCTTCGCACCCATGCAGATTCGCTGAGAGTTTGTGCCCATGGAGTCCAACCCGTACGTCTCGACGCCTGAGGGGCCCAACCGTACTCTTCGAAGGCGACGGATCGGCGATCAACCGATGCGTCGCGATAATGGGTGCAGGACGGTCAAACGCGGCGGCGCAGCCCACTCACCGTAAGCAACCCACCGAGGCCGAGCAGTGCCAGCGTCGCCGGCTCGGGCACGGGGGTGGCGGCGATGGTCTGGTCCCATTGCTGCAGGACGCCGCTGCCCAGGCCGTCGCCGGAGTTGCCCAGTTCGAAGTAAACACGGCTGCCCGCGGCGACGTTGCTGAGCGTGTAGTTAATGTTCATGACCTGGGTGCCGCCGCCGTTGGTGATGCCGGTGGTGGTGGAGAATTGATCGACCTTGTTAGCCTGCGTTGTAGTGCTGGCATCGTAGTAAATAAGATGCGCACCCACAGTGACCGTGGCGTAAAGTGTGCTGGTGACCTGGACCGTAGAATAGTTCTGGTCGGCCGTCCAGTAGCGCAGCGAAAAGTAGGCATTACCCTCCTGCATGTTCTGCGAAGTCTGCGAGTCAATGATGACCACGCCGCTGAAGTTGTCGAACCAGTAGCCATGCGTCCCATCGTAGGTCATGGGCACCAAGCCGGCCTGCAAATCGGCGGCATCGGTGTAATGCACCGCGGCATAGCTCCAGCCATTAGCGCCCTGGGTGGTCGTCGAATATCCGGTCACGTTATTGAAGGTGATGACAGCGGCCGAGGTAGTCGGCGCGAAGAAACCAGCCACTGCGCCCAGCGCGAACAGGGCGGTCAGGATGGCAGCACCAGAAACGCGAGACTTCGAGGCGTTGCGAGTTCTCATAGAGACCTCCTTTTCAGCGGTTGAATGAAAGAATCACACGATGCGACCTGACACTTTGTTAGAGAAGCGATTGCGCGGACCGGGTTATGGGTGGACAGTGATTTGGCAGCGTTTGTTCATCGGATTCTCCTTTTGTAAAGGACCGCAAACGGGAACAGCAAAACTCCATTACGCGAATAGCCTGACGGTCTAACAGAGTCCGGCTCCGGGTGACGGACCTGCGTGATCGCTGACCGAATGGCGCAGGTCTTTAACCGAGGCGCGTTCAATAAGCCGGGGGGAGATCTCAATGCTGCGCAGCGGCTGCCTGGGCAGGCTGCCGCGGGTCAAATCCAACAACAACTTGATGGCTCGATTAGCCACGGGGCCGATCTCCAGCGACAGGGTGGTGAGCGGCACGAGCGCTTCGTCGTTGCGCGGCGATCCATCACAGCCAATGACGCTGATCTCTTGGGGCACCGCCATCCCCACTACATCAAAGCCGGCCACCAGCGCCTGGGCGATCATGTCATCGGTGGCAATGATGGCGGTGGGACGATCCTGGGCGGGAAGGCGGCTGATTTCGGCCGCCAATGCCACGCCGCCATAGAGGTTGCGGCGGGTGTCGTACACATCGGCGTCGCGCAGGGGGTGTCCGACTTTGGCCAGGTACTCGCGCAGCAGGGCCTGGCGCCGACGGTGGATGTGGCCACGCATGCCCGGCGCCGTGGTCGAGCAGGCCACACCAATCCTGCGGTGCCCTTTCTCCAACAGGTAATCGGCGACCACGGTCAGGGCATCGAAACGGGCTCCCACCTGGTGGCCAAAGACGTGGGCGGGGTCTTCCATCGCCAGCAGCACAAAGGGAATCGACGCGCGATTGAGAATCGCCGCAATCCCCGCGCGCCGTTCATCGTTGCCCCAGGCCGGCGCCCAGATCACCCCGTCGACGCGACTTTCACAAAATTGTCGCACGGCGCGGATTTCCCGATGGGCATCCCCCAGAGAAAAGTCGACCATGAGATCGTAGCCCCCAGCGTGCCCGGTGGCCTGCATCTCTTCCAACGCCGGAGCAAAGAAGGAATTGTCGAGGTCCGTCAGCAACACGCCGATCATGCGTGTCTTGCCGCCGCCCAGGGACCGGGCCATGCGATTGGGGACGTAGTTCATCTGGCCGGCAATCTCGAGAATGCGCTGGCGGGTGGTGGGCCGGATACGTCGGTCATTCCGCAGAGCCAGGGAAACCGTCGAGCCGTTGACGCCGGCCTTTTTGGCGATGTCGAGAATGGTGATGCGTTGTTCGGCCATGGCGGTGGTGCCTCAGCGGCAATAATTCATACGTTTGCATTTTATATCATGATTATCTCCCAAGCAAGTATTCTTTTCGCAGAGATCGTAAAATTTGTTATATATTTTATTAATTCATTTATTGCAATATTTTACATATTATCAGTATTTGATTTAGAATCGGAAGAGGCAAGGCAATGCCGGTAATATATACAAACGCTTGACTTCTTGGATGCGGCCTGTAGATTGAAACCATCACCGGCGCACCCGCTTACGAAAGCATGGGCTGCGCCGGGATCGAGGACGTCATGAACGGCTCAAAGACCCTTCTGGGCACCCGCCAAACACGCATCCGCGCCGAGTACCCGTTCGCGGATATGGTGGCTGTTTACTTCCACCGTAGCGGCGATGACCGCTTGGCGCTTATGCTCCTGCCGGCCGACCTGCACACCTGCCGTGCCGAACGCCGGGATCTGCTCGATAACTTCGAGGTCCACAACCTCCGCCGTCCCGATTTGCCCGCCTGGCAGACCGACTCCTTGATCCAGTTCCGCACGCGCCGACCCGATCATGGCTCGGGCGTCGCCACGGGCCTGACGATGCGCAACGGCCCTGATGTGGCGTCGCTCAAGGTGATCAGCCATACAGCCACCATCAGCGCCAACGGCGAATCCCGCATCACCACCACGATGAGCAGCGATTCCGGGCTTGAACTGAAGCATCACCTGATCCATCCCGGCCCCCAAGCACCCTACCTACGGGTGGTGACGGAAGCGGTAAACCGGGCGGACCATGAGGTGACGCTGGAGATGCTCAGCAGCTTTGCGCTAGGCGGAATCACGCCGTTTGACGGGGGTTTTGCTCCGGGCCGGCTTCGACTGCACCGATTTCGTTCCTATTGGTCGGCCGAAGGACGCCACGTTTGTGATCCTCTGGAACATCTGCACCTTGACCGTTCCTGGGCGTCGTTCGTGGCTTTCAGCGAGCGCTTCGGCCAAGTCGGTTCCATGCCGACACGCCAGTGGTTCCCGACCGCAGCCCTGGAGGATAGGAAAGCCGGAGTGGTCTGGGGTGCGCAGTTGGCGTGGGCCGGATCGTGGCAAATGGAGGTGTACCGTCAGGATGACCTGGTGAACTTGTCGGGGGGGTTGGCGGATCGGGAGTTTGGGCAGTGGTTCAAGACGCTATCGCCCGGCGAATCGCTGACGGCGCCTGCCGCCGTGATATCGTGTCATCAGGGTGATGTGGATCAACTCTGTCAGCGCCTGACTCGATCTCAACAAGTCTGGTCTTCGCCGCTTCCCGCGATCGAACATGACCAACCGGTTGTATTCAACGAGTGGTGTTCGAGTTGGGGCACGCCGGAGCATGACCTGTTGCTCGCCCAGGCGCGGGTGCTCAAGGGCAAAGGCGTACGATACTTTGTCATCGACTCGGGCTGGTTTGCCGGTAAAGACGGCGACACGCAAAAGTGTCTGGGCGACTGGTTGCCGCGCACCGATATCTATCCGCAGGGCTTGGCCGCAACCATGCAGCAGATTCGGCATATGGGCATGGTGCCCGGCCTGTGGTTCGAAATCGAAACCGTCACAGCCAACGCGGCGGCCTATCACCAGGACGCCGCCAGGATGCTCCACCTTGACGGTCAGCCGATTGTGTGCTGCGGCCGGCGTTTCTGGGATCTGCGCCGCGACGACGTGGTCGAGCACCTGTTGGGGAAGATGCTCTCGATCATCCAGGCGTGTGGCACCGGGTATGTCAAGATCGACTACAACGCGACGCTGCCTTTTGGCGTGGACGGCGATTGTTCCCCAGGAGAGGGGTTGCGTCGGCATATCGAAGGCGTTTATCGTTTACTGGATTTGCTGCACCGCCGTGCTCCGAACGTGGTGGTCGAGATTTGCGCCTCGGGCGGGCACCGTCTGGAACCGTCGCTCACGACACGCGCCGCTCTGCTGGGAAGCTCCGATGCGCATGAATGCCCGGAAATCCCTGTGATAGCCGCCAACCTGCACCGGCTGATCCGCCCCGAACAGTCCCTGGTCTGGGCGGTCCTGCGATCGGATGATTCGCCGGAACGCATCGCGTACACGATGGCCGCCACGTTCCTGGGGCGGCCCTGCCTTTCCGGCGATGTCGTTGCATTATCCGCCGATCAATGGCGCCTGGTGGACGATGGACTGGCATTTTCCGCCCAGATCAAGCCGATCATCGCCCACGGCACATCAGTCTGGCATTGACCGCCGCAAAACAGCTACCGCGACCTGATCGGCCACCAGATCGTCGAAAGAACCGATCCCCGCCAGCAGAGCAAGCTTGTCGTGGCTCATCGTTTTGCCGGCGGGGCCCCCCGTCTGTCCATGC
>JAJXSS010000388.1 GCA_021784455.1 Planctomycetota bacterium | reverse complement strand
GAAGGCCGCCTCAGAGCCAGTCCGCATTTCTATAACACGGAAGCACAGATCAACCGGCTGGTGACGGCGCTGCCTTGAGAGGGGCTTGTGGCACGTTCAGGAATGGGCAATGGGCTGGGCGGGGAGCGACGATGCTCGGCACAGGCGAATGTGTGGTCTTGGGAGGGTCTTTCAGCCCGGCAACTGAAAACGGCCGGCGACCACGCCGGCGACGGTCAAGTCCTCATCCAATTCGTCCCAGCGCAGGGCAGAACCGTTGAGTTCGAGCCTGACCTTCTTGAGCTGCTCCTGTGATGCAGCGCGGAGAAGTTTAAAGCGGTCAGCAGGGAAGCCAATGACCCGGCCGTCGGTCAGTTCCACATAGACCATTCTTCCTTCGGCCCAGGCGCGGATGGCGACCGATTCAGTGGATCGGGGGGAGCCAGACGCCGTGGAACTCACGATATTCCTCCAACAGCAGTTCGCGGTGCTTAAAGACCAACCGTTCGATCGTTCGGACTTCCGAAGCCACGATACCATTGTTGCGGGCAAGTTCCACGGGATCAAGCCAGAACTTGCATTGGCCCTCGGGGGACCGCACATGAATGTGCGGCGGTTCATCACCTGCGTTGGAATAGAAATGGAACCGGAACTTGCCTACGCGAACAACGGTTGGCATGTGCTACACCTGTGGCGGCCGGGGCATTGGATTGCGCCTGCGGTCAGGAAGGAGCACACGATTATAATTACGGACTATGAACACTTCTATTCCTCCGGCGGTGAAGTGGTTGCTGGTCTTTGGGATGCTGTTGGTCCCGGCGGCGGCACGGGGCGATGGGGTGTACGTGCCGAAGGCGGCGTATCCGGCCTTGCCGACGATTCCGGCGCAACGGGCGGTGATCGTTTACCGGCATCACGTGGAAACGTTGGTGGTGGAGTTGCGGACGCCGATTGAGGCGGCGGGGGCGGGAAGGGATTAATGCGGCCGGAACGTGCGGCTGGTGCGGCCACCAGCGGGTCACCGCCGCCTAATTGCTGGCCTTGGCGGTCAAGAAGGGTGGGCGGCTGGTTACGTTCGATACAGGCGCTGTGCGGGATATTGTGCGCGGCGGCCGGGCCCGACCACCTCTTGGTGCTTTGAGGCAGGCTGCGCGTCAATCCGCATTTCCACAATACCCAGGAGCAGTTCGCTGTGCGTAGCGCGATCCTCGGTGATGTTCGCGGCAGCGAGCCAGTTCTCATCCGCTCCGTAGCCACTCGATTCGCCATCCGGCATGGGCCGGAAAAACAGCGGAGGCCCTTTAGGGGGCCTCCGCTTGGCTCACTTGCCTGAATGTCGCGGTCAGGGCCGGTTCAATACCGGTTGCGCCCGCCGCCGCCGCCGTAGCCGCCGCCGCCGGTGCGGGCGGGCTTGGGCTTGGCCTCGTTCACGGTCAGGGCCCGGCCGTCCACTTCTTTGCCCGAGAGGCCGGCGATGGCCTTTTGGGCCTCTTCGTCGGTGCTCATCTCGACGAAACCGAAACCCTTGCTGCGGCCGGTGTCCCGGTCCATGATCACCTGCACGCTGTCCACCGTTCCGAACTGCGCGAACATTTCCTGCAGTTGGGTATCACCCACACTGTACGCCAGGTTGCCCGCATATAACTTCCTGCCCATGTTTGGATCTCCTTGCAATGGGCCTGTCGACCCGCTGGGATGCTTTCGGGGGTCGTGCGAAAGTGGCCAAAATTCCGGCCTTGAAGGTGGGAGGGGCGAAGGAGAGAGAGATGCACCGGTGTTCGCGATGCCGCTATCTGTCTCGAATCGACAGACCGACCACCTGCATTATACCCATTCTCGCCCTGGAGGGAGACCTGACGCCAAGCAGGCCTGCCTGCGGGAGGTGCCCCCAGGTCGGTTCAGACCAGGCGGGCGGCCAGGAGATTCAGAAACAAGCCCACATCCGTGACGATGCCGGTGGATTCCACCGAGCCGCGGTCGGCCAGTTTGGTAACCACGGCCGGGGAGATGTCCACGCAGACGATCCGGACCCCGGAAGGGGTCATGTTGCCGGTGCCGATGGCGTGCAGCATGGAGGCGAGCATGAGGATCATGTCGGCCCCGCGGATGGTGTCCGCATAGGCGGCCTGGGCCTTTTCCAGGTCCATGAGGGTGTCGGGCAGGGGGCCATCATCACGAATGGAGCCGGCCAGGATGAAGGGGATCCCGGCCTGGACGCACTCGTACATCACGCCCGAGGTGATCAGGCCCTGGGCCACAGCCTCGCGGATGCCGCCAGCGCGGCGGACGGTGTTGATGGCGCGCAGGTGATGCTGGTGGCCCCCGTGGACACCCACCCCGCGGGCCAGATCCACCCCCAGCGAAGTCCCGTACAGGCTGGACTCGATGTCGTGCACGGGCAGGGCGTTGCCGGTCAAGAGGGCTTGGACATAGCCGTGGCGGATGAGGCGGGCCAGGTGCGGTCCCCCGCCGGTGTGGATGACGACGGGGCCGGCGGCCACGATGATCCTGCCGCCGCGGGCCTTGATGCGGCGCATCTCCCAGGCCAGTTCATCGACCACGCGTTCCACGCGGCGCTCGGAGGAGACCGAGGCGCTCATGAAGGAGAACTCCCCTTGGCCGTGGTGATTCGGCGGGACTTGGACGCGGACCCCGGCCACACCGCAGACGACTTGCTGGCCCGGCTGCAGATCGCGGATGAGCGTGCAGCGGACCTGGACGCCTTCGCCGGAAGTCCCGCCGGAGGCGACGCCGAAGGCGAGGGGGATTCCGGGGGTGGGGGCCGGGCCGCTTCCGGGGGCGGGGGCGCTTCCGGGGGTGGCGAGGACGGCGTCCATGCGCTGGCCGGTGGCGCGGAGCCATTGTCCCTTGATGCGGACCTCGGTGGGGTAGATGGTGGTGCTGTAAAAGTCATCGGGGGCGACGCCGGCCTGCAGGACGGGCTCAAGGCGGGCATCCACCTCTTCCGCGGCCAGTCGGGCTCCCAGGGGCAGGAGTTGGGCAAGGATCAGTTCGAGGCGGTCGGAGGTGGGGGCGCTGATGCGCAGGCGCGCGGTGGACTGCTGGTCGTGGCGTTCGGCGGCCTGGAACATTTCGACCTGGAAGCTGCCGCCCCCATCAGTAACGCGGTCCATGATGGTGTTCATCAGTCCCGTGTCCAGGAGGTGGCCCGAGAGCTCCAGGCGGCTTTCGCGAATGGGGCAGGGGGGTGCCGCCGGCCGGGTGCCAACCGGGGGCATCTCGTGCTGAAGGTGCAGGCACAGGCACTTGACCGCACCGCCGGCGAGAATGAACTCATCGACCAGAGAGACTTCGACGGTAAACCCCCAGTCGGAAAGGTGCTGGCGCAAGTCGGCGCTGGCGTGGTTGAGGAAGATGGTCCGGCCGAGGACGAGGGCATTGCAGGCAAAGTGCAGGGCATCTTCCTGGGCCACGGCCAGACGGTCCTGAGCCGGGATGCGGCGGTGGATGGTCTTGAGGGACTGGTCGTCGAAAGCGGGGGGGTAGTACAGGATGCGGCCCCCGGAACCGGGATTTGCCCCGGGCAGGGGCATGAAGCAGGTGTCGAGGTGGTAGAAGCGCTGGTCCACCAGGCGCAGGGACAGGACCTCGATGTGGAGCATCTGGGCCAGCGTCATGTGGGATTCCAGACCGCTGCGCACCCCGTAGCCGGCCCAGAGCAGCGGCTGACCGCAGTGGAACAGGGCATCCCCTTCGCCCTCGAAGGGCTGGTCGTCGGGAAGTTCGCGGATTTCGAAGCCGGCCTGCTCGAAGAAAGCGCGATAGCCGGGCATCTCCGGGCGGCGCTGGGGCACGCGGAAGACGGAAGGGATGAAGATCTCATCAAGCACCAGGCCCGCGTTGGCTACAAAGGCCATGTCGGGCAGGCCGGGGCCGGGCTCCGCCAGAGCGACTGGGGCACCAGCGGCGATGCGGTCGTGGAGGTGCTGCCACTGGGCCAGGGCGACTTCGCGCCGCGCCAGGCCCACATGGCCCTCCATCCAGGGGTTGATGATGTACTCCACCCCAAAGTGCCGCGGCGGGCACATGAGAAGGCGGGGGCGCGGATGGGAAGAAGTTCCGGGCGGCATGGAGGGCTTCCGGGCAGGATTCCGCTCAATAGTAGGTTCCGATCGGCCCGAGCGTCCGTGGTTGCGCAGCTTGGGTTCCCTGCCGCGCGGGGTGTGGAGGCCATGCTGCTGGTTTGCCAGGGGGCGGCCGGCGGGGATACCCTATCGGCATCGGTCCACGATGGTCGCGGGCCGGGGTGTGTTGCCTGGGGCATTTTTTTAATCGGGGAATCCTGCCATGAATCTGCAAGGAATGACCGTGCGGAGCCTGTGCGCTCTGGTGCTGGGGTGCAGTCTGGTGATGTTGGCCGCGCCGTCCGGAGCGGCCGGGGAGGAGGGGGCGCCGGCCGCCGGCCCCGCGCCGGCGCGGCCCGTGGGCCTGCACGCGACCTCCGGCCTCGTGGCGG
>JAJXSS010000387.1 GCA_021784455.1 Planctomycetota bacterium | reverse complement strand
GCCGCCGCGCCGGGCCAGGCCCCGGCGGTGGACGAAGGGTTGACGCCCATCGTCAGCCCCATGGTGGGCACTTTCTACGCCGCTCCCACCCCGGAGGCCAAACCCTTCATTCACGTCGGCGACAAGATCACGCCGGACACCGTGGTCTGCATCATCGAAGCCATGAAGGTTTTCAACGAGATCAAGGCCGAGACTTCCGGCACGATCACCAAGATCCTGCAAACCAACGGCAAGGCGGTCGAATTCGGTCAGCCGCTGTTCCTGGTCAAGGCCGACTAATCGTCTGGAGCCTCGGGTCTGGCGTTTTGCGGTAACGCAGCGCGATGCCCGGGCGTTTCAGGCGGAGCGCTGTGCCGCGGACTGGAGACGCAGCCCCCGAGACCCGAGACATGAGAGGCGAGACTTTCCCATGTTCACCCGCATTCTGATAGCCAA
Organism: Planctomycetota bacterium; assembly: GCA_021784455.1. Taxonomy (GTDB): domain Bacteria; phylum Planctomycetota; class Phycisphaerae; order Phycisphaerales; family Phycisphaeraceae; genus JAJXSS01. The sequence continues at coordinate 4,076 of JAJXSS010000387.1, read as the reverse complement.
TCGCGGCGAGATCGCCGTGCGCATCATCCGGGCCGCCCGCGAACTGGGCATCGAGACGGTCGCCGTGCACTCGACGGCGGATGCCACCTCCCGGCACGTCAAGCTGGCCGACCGGGCCATCTGCATCGGCGGCCCGCCCGCGGCCGAAAGCTACCTCAATATCCCTCACATCATCAGCGCTGCCGAGGTGGCCAACGTCGATGCCATCCACCCCGGCTATGGTTTTCTGGCCGAAAACGCCCACTTCGCCGAAGTCTGCCGAAGTTGCAACATCGAGTTCATCGGGCCCAGCGTCGAATCCATGGCCCTTCTGGGCGACAAGATCAAGTGCAAGGAGACGGCCGCCAAGGCCAAGGTGCCCATGTTCCCCGGTTCCAAGGGGGCGGTGGAAGATGAAGCTGAGGCGGTCAAGGTGGCCCGGCGGATCGGCTATCCCGTGATCATCAAGGCGGCGGCCGGAGGCGGTGGGCGCGGCATGCGCATCGCCCACAACGACCTGGGACTGCGCTCGGCCATTCATTCCGCCCGGGCCGAGGCCGAGGCCGCCTTCGGCAACGGCTCCGTCTTCATCGAGAAGTTCCTGGAATCCGCCCGCCACGTCGAGGTCCAGATCCTTGGCGACCAGCACGGCAACGTGGTGCATCTGTTCGAACGCGACTGCTCGATGCAGCGGCGGCACCAGAAACTCATTGAAGAAGCACCCTGTCCGGTGCTGGACGAGCAGACGCGCCACGATCTGTGCGCCTCGGCTGTGCGCCTGGCCAAGGCGGCCGGGTACTTTTCGGCCGGAACCGTGGAGTTCCTGCTGGATAAGAAGAAGGACTTCTACCTGCTGGAGGTCAACACCCGCGTGCAGGTGGAGCACCCCGTCACCGAGGCCATCACCGGCGTGGATATCGTCAAGACGCAGATCCGGGTGGCCGCCGGGGAAAAGCTGGGCTTTACCCAGAAGGACATTCACCTGGCGGGGCACGCCATGGAAGTCCGCATCAACGCCGAAGACCCCGAACGCCGCTTTGCCCCTTGTCCGGGGACCATCGAGCACTTTGACATTCCGGGGGGGCCGGGCGTGCGCCTGGACACCCATTGCTACGGCGGCTATCGCGTGCCGCCGAATTACGATTCCATGATCGCCAAGCTCATCGTGCACCAGCCCACGCGCAAACTGGTCATCGCCACCATGCGCCGGGCCCTGGCCGAATTCACCATCGCCCCCATCAAGACCACCATCCCCCTGCACCAGCAGCTCATGACCAACGGCGATTTCATCAAGGCCGATGTGGACATTCACTTTGTCGAGCGCCTGCTGGCCGAACGGGCCGAAGGGTAGGCGGTCCGGCTTGCGTGGCGTAGAATCGCAGGTGAGGTCCGGCGATGGATTACCACGGAATCCAGTTTGAGTCCCCCCAGATTGATGCGTTCTGCCGGCGGCACCGTCTGGTCCGTGTCCATTCCGCAATCAACCTCGATCTGGTATGGGAAGTGCTCGCCCGCGATCTGCCCACGCTTGCATCGGTACTTACCACCACCCTCGAGCGCGAGGCCGGCGCAGGAGCCTGACACCTTTATCCTATCTTGATCCGTCGCGTGCGAATTCCATCATCGCCACCGGCCCACTCCGTGCCCGGCGGCACGGTCACGGGCATACCCAGCTCCTGCGCCAGGCTCAGCGTCCGGACTTGGATCGCCTGGGTATCCACCTCGATCAGCCGGGCCTCGAACGGGGCCTCCAACTGGGCGGCGGTGGTCATCGAGACGAAACTGCCCTGATCCACCAGCGTGTTGGCGTGATTGTGCCCCGCCAGCACCAGTTTTAACCGCGGATAGCGCCGGCCCAGCCCCCGGAAATAGGGCGGCAGGACAGGGTCTGGCTCGTGAATGTCCGCGGGCCGACCGGCCTGCGCCCCCGGAATCGCATTCAGCGGCGCATGGAGCGCCACGATGACCGGCCGGTCGGCCTGGGCCAGGACACCTTCGATGCGGCCTTCGAGCGATTCGCCCAGGCGGGGGATCATGGGGCCATCCGCGGTCCAGTAGAAATCCCGGTCCGGCCGCCAGTGATGGGCTACCACCAGCAAAATGAAGTGATCGAACACCAGCCGGTAGGTGGCCTCGCCCGTGGGGAAGAACGCCCTGGCCAGAGTGAACCAGTTCTTCAGCGATTCTTCCTGGGCCAGATCGTGGTTGCCCAGGCACAGGAAGGTCGGGGTATCCAGGTGGGCGAACAGCCCATCGGCCGTGATGATCTGGTCGGCCGTGCCCCGGTCGGTCAGATCGCCCCCGTGGACGATGAAATCCACCGGATTGGTCTGCAGCCACGAGGCCAGCCGGGCAAACAGCCTGGTGGTCAGTTGCGGCAGGCGCACGGTCTGGCAGAACCCCTCGCGGGCGGCCCCGAGGTGCGAATCGGTGAGGTAGAGGAAGCGGGACATGGGAATGAGGGATGTCGGATTGCAGATTTCAGATTGCAGAGTGAAGAGGGATTCTCACCAGTCGAGGGTTCTTTGCCAGGCGGTGCGGAGGTCGTTCAAAGAGGCATCCAGGAGGCGGCCGTGCCGGGGGCAGCGGGCCGTCAGGCGCTGGTGGCCGGCAAACGTGCCGATCTGGCCGAACGCGATCCCGGCGCCGCGTAGATGACGAATGACGGCATCCAGACTCCGGGGGCTGACTTCCAACAGGTAGCGGCTGGGCGTTTCGGCGAACAGGGCGGTGATGTCGTCCAACTCGCGGTCCGTGGGCAGACGCTCCAGGTCCAGGTCCAGCCCCACATGGCCGGCGAAGGCCATCTCGGCCGCGGCCACCAGGAGCCCGCCATCCGAGCAGTCATGGGCCGAGGCGACCAGCCTCTGGGCGATCAGCCCCGCGACCGCCCGGGCTGTGGCCGGCCCCGCCGTCAGGTCCACCTGCGGGATGCGGGCATCGCGTGAAGAGTCCCCCGTCAGCATCTGATAATGCGACCCGCCCAGGGCGCTGGTGGTCTGTCCCACCGCCAGCAGCACGTTTCCGGGGGCCTTGGCATCCATGGTGCAGGCGCAGGTGACATCCGGCACGATGCCCAGGGCGGTGATCAACAGGGTCGGCGGGATGGCGATCACCTCACCGCTGTCGGTGGTGAACTGGTTGTTGAGCGAATCCTTGCCGGAAACGAAGGGGGTGCGATAGGCCAGCGCTCCGTCATAACAGGCTTCCGCCGCCCGTACCAACGTCCCAAAGTGGTGGGCTCCATTCCGGAGGTCGTTGCAACTGGGCCAGCAGAAGTTGTCCAAAATGGCGATGCGGCCGGGGTCGGCCCCTACGCACACGACGTTGCGCACCGCCTCATCCAGGGCCGCCAGGGCCGCCCAGTACGAGTCGCCCCCCCCGGAATTGCCTGCCCCGCCCCCGGAAGTCTGCTCGGCCAGGGACGGCTGCAGGCCGCAGGCCAGGGCGATGCCGGCCGGGCTGTCCAGCTTTGGCTTGAGCACCGCTCCATCGGAGGGTCCATCCTGCGTGGGCCCCACCAGCGGCTTGACCACGCTGCCGCCCTGCACTTCGTGGTCGTACTGGCGGATGATCCAGTGCTTGGAGGCGATGTTGGGGTACGCCAGCAGCGCGGGCAGGAGGTCAGGGATTTCAGATTTCAGATTTGCGATTGCAGATTTGGAGGATGAAGAACCCTCACCCGGCCTCTCCCTTGAAGACAAGGCAGAGGGGCAAGACCACGTGGCCTGGCGGGTCGGGGTGGGGATGCCATCGTGCAGGAAGGGCATCGCCAGCGTGCCCACGTGCAGGTCGTGGTAGTACAAGGCCAGTTCGGGTTGGCCGGCGGCGTCCCGCCGGCCGAACTCGCCCAGGTCGCACAGGGGCACATCCTCGGCCGCACACAGCGCCTGGAGCGTGGCCAGATTCCCGGGGGGGACGGCCAGCACCATGCGTTCCTGGGCCTCGCTGATCCAGATCTCGGTGTAGGACAGCCCCTGATACTTCAAGGGCGCCCGCTCGAGGTGCACCATCGCCCCCGTCTCCTTGCCCATCTCGCCCACGGCCGAGGAAAAGCCGCCCGCCCCGCAGTCGGTCAGGCCGTGAAACAGGCACCC
>JAJXSS010000386.1 GCA_021784455.1 Planctomycetota bacterium | reverse complement strand
TTGCGCCGAATCCGTTCGCGTAAGGATGCGTCCTGCATCCTCTCAACATCGTCGCATCAACGATGGCCCCTTGGATAATTGTTCAGGTTATTGTTGAGCGCGCCCTTAGCTCCGGGCCAGGATCTGGCCGACTTCCTTTTTCATCGCCACCGTGGCGGCCTCCACGGCCGCCTTCCAGTCCGCGGTGGCCGGCTTTTCGTAGGCATACAGGATGGAGCGGCTGGCGGTAATGATGGCCCCCCGGCCGTCCTTGTTGAAGCATGCCTTTACATCGTCGGCCTTGCCGCCCTGGGCGCCGAAGCCCGGCACCAGCAAGACCTGCTGGGGCATCAGTTCCCTCAGACGCGCCGCATCGGCCGGCTTGGTGGCCCCCACCACGGCACCCAGGAGGCTGTAACCCGACCGGCCGACCTGGCCCGCTCCGGCCTGGGCCATGATGCCCGCCACCGCCTCGGCCACGGACCGGCCGTCGGCCAGCTTTAAGCTCTGCAGAGCATCCCCGCCGGGGTTGCTCGTGCGCACCAGGGCGAACAGGCCCTTGCCCTGGGCCGCGGCGGCCTTGAGGAAGGGATTCAGGCCGTCGGCGCCAAGATAGGAATTGACCGTCAAGGCGTCGGCCGCCTGGGCCGGACCATCCGTCAACAGACCCGCCGCGTAATGCTCACTGCTGATGCCGATATCCCCCCGCTTGCCATCGAGCACCACGATCAGCCCGGCCGCCCGCGCCTCGGCCACGATCTCTTCGCAAAGCCTGACGCCGCGCCAGCCATAGCGCTCAAAACAAGCCGATTGCGGTTTGATGACTGCCACATGCTTTGCGACCGCCTGGATCACCCCGCGGCAGAAGGCCCCGATAGCAGCCACCCTGGCCTCGCTCGATCCCCCGTCGCCTGCCAGTTCCGGGGGCAGCCGCTCATAGACCGGGTCCAGCCCCACGCAAATCGGGGTCCCCTTCCGGGCACATGCGTCCATCAACCGATCGGCAAAATGTGACATCATCAGTCTTCCTCTGCCAAAACCTCGCGTTTGGCCGCCGTGGCTCTCTGGCCGTCCTGGCGGTTCGACTCTCGGAAACTTCCGGCCGGGATTATAATCGCGCCAATGCCCGCGCCTGAAACGCTCTACCTCATCGACGGCCACGGCCAGATCTTCCGCGCCTATTTCGCCATCCGCGGCGGCATGAACAGCCCCATCACCGGCGAACCCACCAATGCGGTCTTTGGTTTTGCGGGAATGCTGTTGAAATTTTTCCTCACGTGCCGGCCGAGCCACGCCGTTATGGCCATCGACCTGCCAGGCAAGACTTTTCGCGACGAGATCTACCCCCAGTACAAAGCCAATCGCCCGCCGGCCCCGGCCGACCTGCACGCTCAGGAAAGACGCATCTTTGCCCTCACACGGTTGTTCGGCATTCCCATGTTGGGCGTTCCAGGGGCCGAAGCCGATGATGTCATCGCGACCCTGACCACGCGGGCCGTGGCTCATCCGGGTCTGTCCGTGCGCATCGTCTCCAAGGACAAGGATCTGGAACAGCTCTTGTCCGACCGCGTCACGATGTTCGACATCCACACGGACACCACGCTCGACCCCCGGAAGCTGCTGGAAGAAAAAGGAATCACTCCCGAACAGGTGGTGGAGGTGCTGGCTCTGATGGGGGACTCGGTGGACAATGTGCCGGGTGTTCCGGGAGTCGGGCCGAAGACGGCCGCCCAGCTCATCCACGAATACGGCACGATCGATAATCTCCTGGCCCATATCGGCGACCTGAAGGGCAAACGCCGGGAGAATCTGGAGAAAGCCAAAGATGTGCTGGACCTTTCCCGCCGCCTGGTGGCTCTGAAACGAGATCTGGACATTCCGGCGGACCTCGATCAGCTTCGGATCGCCCCGCCCGATGCGGCCGGTCTGCGTCACTTCTTCGAGGAAATGGGATTCCGCCGGCACCAGCAGGATCTCGACCGTTTCCTTAGACAAGCCGGAGAATCCCAGCCGGCCGGCGTCATGGGCCGGCAAGGGTCGGCCGCTGTATTGTCCCAACGTTCCGCGCCTTCGCTGGGGGCGGAATCATCCCAGTGCAGTCTCTTCGGCGAACCCTCTTCCGCCGGCGCGCCACCGAACGGCGAAACCTCGCAATCGAAAGCCGGAAATCCCAACCCGGGAATTTCCCCGCCCGCTGCCCGCAACTATTACGCCGTCACCACGCCGGCCCAGCTCGATGCGCTCATCGCCACCCTGCGTGGTCAGAAAGTCATCGCTCTCGACACCGAAACCATCGGCCTGTCCCATCGCGCTCCGGTGTGTGGTCTTTCCCTGGCCTGGGAAGAAGGCCACGCCGTCTACCTTCCCCTGCGCTCTCCCGACCCGGCCGGCCATCTGCCCCCGGAAGTGACCCTTGCGGCCTTAAAGCCCATTCTGGGCGATCCGGAGGTCGGCAAGACCGGCCACAACATCAAATACGACTGGCTGGTCCTGCGTCATGCGGGGGTGGAGGTTCGGGGCATCCTTTTCGACTCGATGATCGCCAGTCATCTCCTGGGTGCGCCCGCCCACGGCCTGGACGACCTGGCTTTGTCTTTGCTGAACCACCGGATGATGCAGATCAGCGCCCTGATCGGGGCCGAGCACGGGCCGGGACCCTCCGGAGGGGCCCAGCGGACGATGGATCAGGTCCCGCTGGAGCTGATCACCCGCTATGCCGCCGATGATGCCGAGGTTTCCCTGCGTCTGTATCACCACATGAGCCCCCAGCTTCGTATCCTGGGCATGGAGAAACTGGCGGCCGAGGTCGAGATGCCGCTGGTGGAAGTTCTGGCTGATATGGAGTACCGCGGCATCACCGTGGACCCCAGAATCCTGGATCAGCAGAAGGCGGCTCTGGTCGCGCGCATTGACGCCGTGCGGGCCGACATTCATCGGCTGGTGGGCCACGACTTCAACCTGGATTCGCCCCGACAACTGGCCCAGGTGCTGTTCGAGGAACTGAAACTCCCCGTCCTGAAACGCACCAAAACCGGCCAATCCACCGATGCCGAAACGCTGGACAAACTGGCCGACCGGGATGATGTCACCGGCAAACAGGTGCAGATCCTGGAGAAGATCACCGAATACCGGCAGTTGACCAAGCTGGTCAGCACGTATCTGGATGCACTAAAGGGCGCGATCCAGCCTCCCCACCCCCGGCAGGCCGGTCGGGAGGCTGGAGGTCTGGCGGTCGCGGGCGGCAGCGCAGGCGAGGACGCATCTGCTGCGCCCCCTGAAAGAGCAGCCTCTGCCGTCACGAAGGAAAAGGCCGAGGCGCAGGGGACACTGTTTGCGTTGCACCCCGCGGAGCCCGCGGCCTCTTCCTCCCTTACCCCCAGCCCCTTGCCTCTCGCCCCTGCTTCCGCGGGCCGGGTGCATGCGCAGTTTCACCAGACGGGGGCGGCCACGGGGAGGTTGTCATCATCGGATCCGAACTTGCAGAATATTCCGGTGCGGACGGAGATTGGCCGGCAGGTACGACGTGCCTTCGTGGCCGCCCCCGGAAGCCTGCTGGTGTGCGCCGACTATTCCCAAATTGAACTGCGCATCCTGGCCCATCTGTCGGGAGACGCCAACCTGATTGATGCTTTCATCAGGGACCAAGATATTCACGCGGCCGTGGCCGCCCAGGTGTTCAACACCCCGCTGGATCATGTGACCAAGGAAATGCGGGCCCACGCCAAGGTGATCAACTTCGGCATCGTCTATGGCGTCACACCGTTCGGTCTGGCCCGGCGCATCGAGGGATTGACGGTCGAGGCGGCGCGGCAGTTGATCGGGGACTACAGGCGGCGCTTTTCGGGCATCGGCACATTCCTGGACCAGTGCGTGCACCAGGCCGAGCAGCTTGGCTACGTCACGACCATCATGAACCGGCGCCGGCCCATTCCGCAACTCAAGTCCAGTAATGCTTCGCAGCGCAGCCTGGGCGAGCGCCTGGCGATCAACAGCGTGGCCCAGGGCTCGGCCGCGGACCTCATCAAGCTGGCCATGGTCAATCTGTACCGGCGTTTCCAGCGTGAATCGCTGCCGGCGGCCATTCTGCTCCAGATTCATGATGAACTGGTGGTCGAAACCCCACAGGAGCAGGCCGGCCGCATCAAGGGCATCGTCAAGGCTGAGATGGAAGGCGCCATGCAACTGCGCGTGCCTCTGAAGGTCGATGCAGGTTGTGGGCCGGATTGGCTGACGGCCAAGGGCGATTGATCCATGCCAAGGGCCTGCCTGGTGGCGGCCTCCGGCCAGAGTTGCATCTGAGCCTGCTTCCCGGCCTGCTCCAGGACAAGAAGTCATCGCTCGCCGACCAGTTTTCCTGCTCCGCCGATCAGTTGCCCCAGGAAGAAGGCCCCCACCAGCACCGGGAACGTCAGCCAATACCAGCCCAGGCCGCTGAAAATGCGCAGGAGGATGACGCCTGGCACCGGCAGATGGATCGCCAGAAACCAGGGCCGGGAATAGCGCTTGACCCGGGCCCGCCAGTACCCGAACGGCAGGTTC
>JAJXSS010000385.1 GCA_021784455.1 Planctomycetota bacterium | reverse complement strand
TCTTCCTCGCACGAGCCCATGAGGTTGGCGGCGAAGCTGATCTGAGTCTTGACCTCCTTCTTGCAGTAGCCAAAGTAGTTGTCGGCAATGAGCGTGACCATGAGGCCCGCGGCCGAGCGGCAGGTGTTCTTGAAGGCCTGGCCGTCGTTGTAGCACTCCTGGGGACTGGTCCAGCAGGCTCCGTCGCGGCGCTGCCGCTCCGTGGCCTGGTCGCGGTGGGGCAGGCCCAGCGCGGCCTTGGTAAGGCGGGTCAGATGCGGGGCCAGGATGATGCAGCCCGTGTGCCCGGTCCAGTGGGCGGCGTCGAGGCGGGCATCGTTTTCGGGCAGCACGGGGTCGCCCGCATTGCCGAAAATCGATTCCACGAAGTCCAGATTGCTGACCAGGCTGCCTGGGGCGAAGAACCGGACTTCCATGGTCTGGGCCGGGCGCTGCCCGGGGATCCGGGGACACACGATGGGCCTCAGCAGCAGTGAGGCAAACAGGCGGATGGGCTGGGCCGCCCGGGCCGCGAAGGGCAGCACGAGCAGTTCTTCCGGCGGGTTCAGGGCGTGATGGAGCAGCTTGACAAAAACCGCAAAGGGCACGGCCACCTTGTCGCCGGGCACGGGCAGGCCGATGTCGGCCACGTGAAATGTCCCTTTCGTCGTGCGCCGGTCGGACCGGGGGTTGTGCAGCACCCCGTTCCGCAGCCGATAGGACTTGACCCAGGAGTTCTCGAAGGTGTCGCCGCCCAGCGGCAGCGATAGCTCCCGGGCCAGCCCCGGAGCATTCAACGTGAAGGCCGTCCGGGGCAGGCGGATATCGGCGGGCAGCCCGCTCTGCTGACACAAATCGCCCAGGAACTTCTCGATCGCGGCGTCCGCCGGGCAGCAGTAATCCCGCAGCAGGCGGGTTTTCTGCCGGTAGTTGGCCAGGAGATCGCGCACCAGGCGGTTTTCCGGCCAGGTGTCCGACTCGAGGGTATCCTCAAAGCCCAGAGCCATGAGCTGAAGGTGGATATAGCGCTGCCGCAGCAGGCGGTCGGCCGGTTCGTCCGGGCGATGGCTGGCCGGCGCCGGGCCCTTCTCTGGAACATCCGTCCGGGATACCAGACCAGCGCCTTCAATCTTCGAATCAGCCATGGGGAGTCGTCCTCGGGGTGGGGTGGCGCATTATAAGACACTGATGCACCCGTCGGGGACCGTGACTCATCGGCGCGAGCGCTCTGCGCTGCTTTGCCCGCCGTTCATTCGTGCTACACTCAGCGCCGGCGCCGGCCAGCTCGGCATCCAGTCCCGCGGCGCCACGATTCAGGGGAACCATCCATGGCGGTGCTGGAAGTCAGGTCTCTGTCCGCTAGGGTCTTTACAGCGATTGGGCGCAAGCTGCGCCCGCAATGGCCCACCGGCGCCGCTGCGGCGGTTGTCCTGCTGGCGGGCATCGTCGCCTACCACAACAGCCTGCGGGGGCCGTTGGTCATGGACGACACGGCCAGCATCGAGGCCAACACCTCGGTTCGCCATCTATGGCCACCGGCCAAGCTGCTGGGGATTCTGGTCCCGCCCGGGGATTTGACCGTCAGCGGCCGGCCGGTCCTCAACCTGACCGTAGCCATCAATTATGCCCTGGCCAGGTACTTCACGGGCGATCCCTTCCATGTGGGGGGGTATCACGCGCTGAATCTGGGGCTTCATCTGCTGGCGGCGCTGGTTCTGTTGGGCGTCGTGCGCCGCACGCTGCAGACACCGCGTCTACGCGACCGCTTCGGGGCCGCGGCCACCCCTTTGGCCTTGGCCGTGGCCGGGATCTGGGTGGTCCATCCTCTGGCCACCGCCGCCGTGACCTACGTGATTCAGCGTTGTGAAGTACTGGTGGGGCTGTTTTTCCTGCTCACCCTGTATTGTGTGATCCGGGGCGCTCAAGCCCTTCGACCCCGGCACTGGTACGTGCCGGCCGTGGGCTTTTGTCTCCTGGGCATGGCCAGCAAGGAGTCCATGGCCGCGGCCCCCATCCTGATCTTCCTTTACGACCGCACATTTCTCGCGGACAGCGTTCGCCAGCTCTGGCGCCTGCGCTGGCGCCTGCACCTGGCCTTGGCCGCCACCTGGATTCTTCTGGGGGTGCTGGTCCTGACCGACGGCAGCCGCACGGGAACAGTGGGCTGGGGCGCCGCGGACCTCCTGCATTTCGACCTGACCCAGATCCAGGCCTTGGTCCACTTCCTGGGTCTGTGTTTCTGGCCGCACCCCTTGATCTTTGACTATGGCACCAGGCTGGTCCATTCCTTGCGGGTGGTCTGGCCCGAGGCGATCGTGCTGCTGGCGCTTCTGATGGCTGCGGCGTGGGCCGTCTGGCGGCGTTTCCCGGCCGGATTTCCGGCTGCGGTATTCTTCCTCGTGTTGGCGCCCGGCTCCAGCCTGATTCCCCTGGCGACGCAGCCGGTGGGCGAACACCGGATGTACCTGCCGCTGGCGGCGGTCGTGGCCTTGACGGTGGTGGGTGGCTACGCCCTCTGGCGGTATCTGGGACGCATCGTGGGTTGGCCCTGGCTGCGGCACTGGTCCCTGCCGGCCCTGGGCATCGTGGCGGCGGGCATTACCCTGGCGGTCGTCACGATGCGGCGCAACGACGACTACCGTTCCGTCCTGGTGCTCTGGCAGGACACGGTGTCCAAATGCCCCCTCAACAGCCGGGCGCATATCAACCTGGGGGATGCCTTGCTGAATGCCGGACAATTTGTCCAGGCTAAGGCCCAGATCCAGCAAGCTATTCGGCTGGATCCCCGGAATGGGCTGGCCTGCCGCAGCCTGGCACGCCTGCTGGCCATACAGGGCCATATTCCCCAGGCCATCGCCGAACTGCACAGGGCCATCGGGTTGGAACCCGGCCTGAATTATTCCTACCTCGATTTGGCCCGCCTGCTGGCGCTCCAGGGCCGCTGGCGGCAGGCCCTGGCCGTTGACGCGCTGTTGCTGCGCGAACACCCGGATTCCGCCCAGGCCTACGACAGCATTGGCGAAATTCTGTTCAGCGTGGGCCGCATTCCAGACGCCCTGGCCGCCTACCGGCGGGCCCTGGCCATCGAGCCTGATGCCATCGAGATTCGCAACGATCTGGGCAAGGCCCTGGCCTCGCTGGGGGAGTGGCACCAGGCCGCCGATCAGTACCGCCAGGCCATCGAGCTTCAGCCGGCCTACGCCGAGGCGCACGCGAATCTGGCCGAGGCGCTCCTGGCCCTGGGGCAGCCGGATCAGGCCGTCGCTCAATACCAGCACGCCGTGCAACTACGGCCTGATCTGGCCGTATTGCACAGCGGCTTGGCCAAAAGCCTGGTGTCGGCCGGTCACACTTCCCAGGGGATTGCCGAGTATCACGAAGCTCTGAAACTGGCGCCCAACGATGTGCGCACACACAACGCTTTGGGCGAGGTGCTGGTGGCCCAGGGCCGCTGGCCACAGGCTGTCGAGCAGTTCCGCGCCGTCGTGCATCTGCGGCCGCAGGTGCCGGAAGCCCACAACAACCTGGCGATCGCCCTGAGCCACAGCGGCCAGATACCCCAGGCCATCGAGGAATACCGCGCGGCGGTGCGTCTGCGTCCCGACAGTATCCTTCTACGCAACAATCTGGCGGCCGCCCTGGCCCAGGCCGGCCGGGTGCCCCAGGCCCTCGACGAGTACGAGCGGTCGCTGCAGCAAAACTCCACCGATCTCTCCACCCAGAAGGATCTGGCCTTCCTCCTGGCCACGCGATCGCCGGCCCAGGGAGGCAATCCCGCGCGGGCGGTGGCGCTGGCGGAACGTCTCTGCCGCCAGACCGGTTACCGGCATGCTCCCTCCCTGGCGGTGTTGGCGGCCGCCGATGCGGCGGCGGGCCGATTTCCCGAGGCCGTGGCTATGGCCGAAAGAGCCCGCACGCTGGCCCGCAGCCAGGGGCAGCAGTCTTTGGTCCGACAAATGGATGAATGCCTGGCCCTCTACCGGGCCCAACGACCCTATCGCGTTTCGGCAACCCCTGCTTCGCCGCCACCCCGCCCCGCCGGGTCTGCGGCTTCGCAACCCTGATGGGCAGCCGCACCGGATCTCTCAACATCCCTGCCGAACCCACCGCATGGCCTCCGGGGCTCTGGCGCCGCCGGATCATTCCGATCAAGATTTCACGGGCCTCGCCCAGCCTGGGATCAGGCCCGCCCCGTTCAGGCGGGCGGGGCCTGCAGCCCCAACCGGATGAATTCCTAGGGCGGGGCGGCACAATCCTGCATCAACTGCGCCATCAGGGCGAGCAGATGCTGTTCCACCACCGGATCGGTCAGAGGGTTTTGCTGGCCGGGGTCGGCCAGGACATCGAACAGGCGCGGAGCTTCGGGCGGGGCGGGCCGTTTGGGCGGGGGTAGGGGTATCTGCATAACCGGTATCCCGCGGGTAAAGCTGAAGCCCGGGTGCATCTTCGCCTGCCGCAGGCCCTCGGCACGGAAATAGCCGCGCATGTGGGTGGGCATGAGCGTGTACTCGTACACGGGAGCCGCCGTCTGGGCCGGGCGG
>JAJXSS010000384.1 GCA_021784455.1 Planctomycetota bacterium | reverse complement strand
CGAGTATTTCATGTGGCAGGGCAAGCACGCCCTGTGCATTTATGATGACCTGTCCAAACAGGCCCAGGCCTACCGCCAGCTTTCCCTCTTGCTCCGCCGCCCGCCCGGCCGCGAAGCCTATCCCGGCGATGTGTTCTACCTGCACAGCCGCCTCTTGGAACGGGCCACCAAACTCTCGGATGACAACGGCGGCGGCTCGCTGACGTCGCTGCCCATCATCGAAACCCAGGAAGGTGATGTGTCGGCTTACATCCCCACCAACGTGATCTCCATCACCGATGGGCAGATTTACCTGCAGCCGGAACTGTTCTTCGCCGGGGTGCGGCCGGCGGTGAACGTGGGAATCTCGGTCAGCCGCGTGGGCGGCAACGCCCAGATCAAGGCCATGAAACAGGTGGCCGGGTCGCTGCGACTGGACCTGGCGGCCTACCGCGAGCTGGAAGCCTTCGCCCAGCTCGGCACGGAGCTGGACAAGGCCACCCAGAAACAGCTCGACCGCGGGGCCCGCATGGTGGAACTCTTGAAGCAGCCGCAGTACGAGCCCATGAACGTGATCGACCAGGTGCTGCAGATCTTCGCCGGCGGCAAGGGCCTCTACGATGACCTGCAGATCCCCCAGGTCCAACCCTTTGCCAGGGCCCTGGTGGACCACCTGCACGTGCAGAAGAAGGACCTGTTCGAGGAACTGTCGAAGAAACAGGCCTTCAGCAAAGACCTCGAAGAAAAGGTGCTCCAGGCTCTGCGCGACTTCAAGGCCGGCTGGGCCCCCCCCGGAATCCCCGGAAGCGCCGCCGCCGGAAGCGCCACCGCCGCCCCCGGAAGCAAGTAGTGGCCCCGTGGCCCCCCGGAGTAGTGGCCCCGTGGCTAGCGGCAAGGGGCTGGGGCCAGGTTGTCGGGCTGTTAGCCTGTCAGTCGGCCCCCCCGCAGATGTTCGTCCCGCCCCCGGAAACAGGCCCGGCTTTTTCCCAACCGGTGCGCGACCGCAAGACCCGCGTGGATCTCCACGCACGCGGGTCTTGTCTTTTCCCGCCCGCCGGAACTCGACCACTCAACCCCTGGGCCCCCCCGCCCACCCCCCGGGGGAACTTGGCCCGCCCCGTAACGGAAGACTAATCTTTTTTGGCGCGCCTCGGGCGGCACTGGCACGCCGGGCCCGGGGACAATAAACTACCTCTGCGTCCGGATCACCCCTTCAGCGCCGATTAAGAGGAAGTTGCCATGAGCTCCCATGCCGTCGCCCAGTCCACCGACCAAGCCGTCCTGCATCTCGACGGCAAGGACATCAACCTGCCCATCGTAGTGGGCAGTGAAAACGAAAAGGCCCTGGATATCAGCAAGCTCCGCTCCGAGACGGGCTACATCACCCTGGATGAAGGCTACGGCAACACCGGGGCCTGCCGCTCGGCCATCACCTACATCGACGGGGAGGCGGGCATCCTGCGCTACCGGGGCATCCCCATCGAGCAGCTTGCGGAAAGGAGCACCTTCCTGGAGACGGCCTGGCTGCTCATCTACGGCGACCTGCCCACCCCCAAACAGCTCAAACGCTGGAGCGATGAATTCACCCGGCACGAGATGATCCACGAGGGCCTGCGCAAGCACTACGAGGGTTTCCCCTTCTACGGCCACCCCATGGCCGTGCTGTCGGCCATGATCAACGCCCTGTCCTGCTATCACCCCGATGTGCTGAAGATGGAGGATGAGACCACCTTCGAAACCGCGGCGGCGCGGCTGCTTTCCAAGGTGCGGTCCATCGCGGCGGCGGCCTACAAGACCTCCATCGGCCAGCCCATGATCTACCCCAATCCCAAGTACGACTACTGCTCCAACTTCCTGCACATGATGTTCTAGTTGCCCAACAAGGACTATGTGGCCCCCCCGGAAGTGGTCAAAGCGCTCAACCTGATCCTGATCCTGCACGCCGACCACGAACAGAACTGCTCGACCAGCACGGTGCGCATGGTGGCCTCTTCGGGGGCCAACCTGTTCGCCTCCTGCGCCGCGGGTGTGTGCGCCCTGTGGGGCCCCCTGCACGGCGGGGCCAATCAGGCGGTGATCGAGATGCTCGAGGACATCCAGAAGAGCCACACCGACCTCAAGAGCTACGTGGCCAAGGTGAAGGACAAGACCTCCGGGGTGCGGCTGATGGGCTTTGGCCACCGCGTCTACAAGAACTATGACCCCCGGGCCAAGATCATCAAGGTCATGTGCGACAAGGTGCTGGCCAAGCTCAAGATCAAGGACCCGCTCTTGGACTTGGCCCGCGAGCTGGAAGAGGTGGCCCTCAAGGACTCGTATTTCGTGGAGCGCAAGCTGTATCCCAACGTGGATTTCTACTCGGGCATCATCATGCGGGCCATCGGGATTCCGCTCAACATGTTTACGGTGATGTTCGCCATCGGCCGCATGCCCGGCTGGATCGCCCAGTGGAAGGAAGTCCACGATGACAAGGTCGGGCGCATCGCCCGCCCGCGGCAGGTGTATGTGGGCCCCACGGTGCGGGATTACCTGGCCGTCGAACAGCGTGGTTGAACGCAGCGCAAGTAAGAGAACCGAAAGCTGGAATCAAGATTAAAGAGCCCGGAGCCTGTGCGGCTTGCGGAGGGGCTGGGTTCCTGGACGAGCCTGCTCTCGTGTTTTGCTTTCTGCTTTCTGATTTTCTCCCCCCGCATTTGGCCTGGGGCGGCGGGCGTAGTAGACTCACGCCTCCTGTACCCGCCCCGCACCCCTTGCCCCGGAGTGGCCGCTTGAGCAGCACCTGGCGTTTGCAGTTCACCCTTATGGCTTTGGTGGCGCTGCTGCCGTGTGCGGCCTGGGCGCAGGCCGTGGACCTGGCCAATCGCCCGGTGGCCGACATCCGCATCGAGGGGGTCAAGCAGGTCAATCCCCAGCTCATCCGCAACCAGATCCGGCTGCAGAAGGGCGGGCCCTACAACGCCCGGACCGTGCAGGAGGACATCGTCCGCATCACCCACCTGGGGCGTTTCGGCTCCGTGACGGCGCGGGTGGAGCCTCAGGCCGACGGCTCGGTCATCGTCACCTACGTGGTGCAGGAGCTGCCCCTTTTGGCGGATGTGCAGGTGGTGGGCAACAAGGCCATTTCCGACCAGGAGCTGCTGGGCCTGGCCGGGCTGCGCACGGGCGACCCCAACGATCCCTTCCTGATCGAGCGGGCCATCCGCCAGATGAAGCAGGACTACGAGAAGGCCGGCTATTTCCAGGCCGACATCACGGTGGACCAGAAGCTGCTCAAGACCACGGGCATTCTGGTGTTCCACGTGCGCGAGGGGCCGTTCGCCCAGATCCGCGCCATCCGCTTCGAGGGCAATCACGTCTATTCCGACAAGCAGCTCCGCAGCAAGATCAAATCCACCACAGCCTTCAACCTGTTCTGGGTGATCCCGCTGCGCAAGGGAGAGGTCAACCGCGAGCAACTGGAGCAGGATGCCGCGGCCATCCGCGACTTCTATCGCGAAAGCGGCTACCTGGATGCCCAGGTGGGCCGGCGCATCGAGATCTCCCCCAATCAGAAGGACGCGGTGGTGGTGTTCGAGATTTCCGAGGGCCGCCAGTTCACGGTGGCGAACATCAAGGTGGAGGGCAACCGGATTTTCTCGACCCCCCAGATCCTGCAGGCCATGTACCTGAAGGTGGGGGATGTGTTCTCCGCGCCGCGGCTGAGGAAGACGCAGGAATCCCTGACCGACCTGTACGGCAAGCTGGGCTTCATCGAAACCCGGATCACCATCGACCGGCTGTTCCACGAGAAGGCGCCCAAGGTGGACCTCCTGGTGCGCATCGATGAAGGCCACTCCTACACGGTGGGCACGGTCACGGTGTCGGGCAACGAGGCCACGCAGAGCAAGGTGGTGCTGCGGCAGGTGCGGGGCATGGAGCCGGGACGGCGCTTCGACCGCAGCGGCATCGCCACCACCGAGCAGCGCCTGAAGGAATCCCCCCTGTTCAGCGATGCCAAGGTGACGGTGCTGGGCGACCGGGCCGACACCCATCGGGATGTGCTGGTCGAGGTCAAGGAGAAGCAGACCGGCAGCCTGTCTTTCGGAGCCGGGGTCAGTTCCGACCTGGGCGTCATCGGCGCCGTGGATCTGGTGCAGCGCAATTTCGACATCGCGGACTGGCCGGCGTCGGCCGGCCAGTTCTTTACCGGCCGGGCCTTCCGCGGGGCCGGGCAGAACTTCGCCGTGTCCATCCAGCCCGGCACCACCTACAGCCGCTACAGCGTCAACTTCGGCGAGCCCTCGCTCTTGGAAAGCGGTTACTTCCTGAACACTTCGGCCTACTTCACCCGCTGGCAGCGCGACTATTGGGAGGAAGCCCGCGCCGGCGGCACCCTGGGCCTGGGCCACCGTTTCGGTGATGTCTGGTCGGCCGCGGTCAATGTCCGGGCCGAGGATGTGGACATCAGCAGCATCAACACCGATGCCCCCCTGGATGTCTTCGCCGTCCAGGGCGCCAACTACATCAGCAGCGTGGGCTTTACCATCAGCCGCAACACCACCGACAGCAACCTGTTCCCGACCAAGGGCAGC
>JAJXSS010000383.1 GCA_021784455.1 Planctomycetota bacterium | reverse complement strand
CCGTTGACGGTGAAGGTGTCGGGATTGTCCTGTTGCAGTTGTCGGAGCCGGTCCGCAATGTACTGGTGCAGGGCGGCATCCGAGGGAAGCTGTGGGCGGGTCGCCACCCGCGCCACCAGCACCTGATCGTTGACCGTGGCGTGGTCGCGTCGCTGGGCCGCGTTGGTGGGGTTGTAGGGCTCGGCCTGGAGCATGCGGGTAAACAGGTCGATGGCCAGACCCGACACCACCACGAGCCACAGGTTCAACAGGATGATCCCCAGCCATTTGCCCAAGAGGTACTGTGCCCGCCCCACCGGCTTGGTCATGGAAAGGTAGATCTGCCGCCGCTGCACCTCGGAAGTGATCGTGCCGCAGGCCACAAACACCGTCATCAGCGACAGCAGCACGGTCATGCCCGACAGGGACCAGGAAAGGAAGGTCTTGATGCGGTAGTTGAGCAGTTCCGTGGGGTCGAGCACCATGGGCAGAATCGGCAGCCACAGGGCCAGGCACACCAGGAATACCAGGGCCACCTTCATCCGCACCGCTTCGTCAATCACCGCCCGGGCGATCCCCGTGATGGGGTGCCCCCCCACCAGCAGGCTCCGCACCAGCGCCAGCCCCGCCACCATCGCCAGAGCCATGAGAAACACACCGCCCAGGGCGATGGCCGTGCGCTGGTCGCCCCCGTAGTACAGCGCCAGGCAAACCACACCCAGGGCCTGGTACCCCGCGACGAACAGGGTCGTCCACCGCGCCCAGCGCCGGTCCCGCCGGCACCACAGGCCCCAGTAGATCCACGCCGTTTCGCCCACCAGCGCCATGCTGGTAATGACGATTCCCGCGGTGGTCATCCCCTGCAGGAATAACAACGCGCCAATGCCCGCACCAAACACGGCCAGGCCGATCAGTACCAGTAACCACTGAATCCACCGCTTCTCAAACAACGTCACGCTCCGTGCCCCGCCTCACCCTTCTTGTCTTTGTCTTCGTATTCCGGTACCTGCGTCAGGGCATCGAGGAAGGATGTGTCCGCGTGCTCGTCTTCGCCGGGCTTGGCTGCCCCCGGAACGGCCTTCGGATGGTCCTCCGGCCCCGACCCGGCCGCCTGGCGGGGCTGCGGAGGCCGGGCATCTTCCTTGTTCGTCCACTGGGAACCAAGCTGACTGATAATCTCCAGTTCCTCTGGAGTGGGCGGCGCTTCCAGGTGCTCCTCCGTCGTGGGCGCCTGCGGCGCCGGCGCGGGCGCCGGGGCCCGGCCCAGAAGGTCAGTCAGCAGGCTCTCATCGGGTTTGGGTTCCGCCGGCTCGGGGGCGGCCGCCGGCGCAGGCACCGGGGCCGGCGGGGGCGCTGCCGCCTCCACCAGTCCGGCGATAATCGCCTCGCCCTCGGCCGGCTTGCCACCGGTCAGGAAGTCGGCGATCGCTCCGCCCGCCCGGGCCCCGCTGGTATCGGCGCCCTCGGCCTGGGCCCGGTTCACGATGTCCAGGAACAAGGCCTCCAGCCGCTGCCGCGGCTGTTCGACCCGCTCAATGTGTTTGCCGCGCGCTTCCAGAAGCCGCTCCACCTGCTGCACCGTGTCGGGATCCAGCGTGGAGGTCTCGATCAGCATCTTGTCCTGCACCGTCAGCAGGCCATCCACCGTGTCCATCGCCCGGATGCGGCCCCCGAACATCACCGCCACCCGGTCGCACACATCCTCGACGTCCGCCAGCAGGTGCGTACACAGCACGATCGTCTTGCCCCGCCGCGACAGTTCCACGATCAGGTCCTTGATCTGCTTGGTCCCGATGGGGTCCATGCCCGTCGTCGGCTCGTCCAGAATGAGCAGGTCCGGGTCGTTGATCAGGGCCTGGGCCAGGCCGATGCGGCGCTGCATGCCCTTGGAATACTCACCGATCGGCCGGCGCTGCACGGCCGCCAGCCCCACCATGTCCAGAAGACGATCGATGCGCTGCCGCCGCTGGTGATGGTCCAGGTGGAACAACCGACCGTAATAGTCCAGCGTCTCCCGCGCGTTCAGAAAGCGGTACAGATAAGACTCTTCGGGCAGGTAGCCGATGCGCTTCTTGGTTGCCACATCGTCCGTGCGCTTGCCGAACACGAACACCTTGCCCCCCGTGGGATGCAAAAGGCCCAGGATGAGCTTGATGGTGGTGGATTTGCCCGAGCCATTGGGCCCCAGCAGCCCGAACACCTCTCCGGGCCGAACCTCAAAGCTGATTCCATCCACCGCCCGGGCCTTGGGCCGCATCCAGAAATCACGGAAGATCTTGGTCAGATTGGCCGCGCGAATCACCGTCTCGCCGGTGGCGGCGCTGGGGGCGGGCGGTTGTGGCAACGTAGCGGTGCTCATGCGTATCCGGTTTCTTATCCTAGGTTCAAGCCTGCCCGAATGTCTGTGCTGCACCCCGCCCGACCACCCGCATCTCTTTTCACGGACCGCTCGCCCCGCCCGTCGTATCCTCTCCGCTGCTGCTGCTGCTGCTGGCGCTGCCGCTCTTTTCCTGCAGCGCCTTGGTCTCCCGGGCCTTGAGCACCGCGGGATCGCGGTTCAGTTCCAGGTAGGTCTGGCCCGGCGGCAGGTAGAACACATCCACATCGCTCGACAGCACCGTCTCGAGCATGTCCTGCCAGCGCCGGTTCAGAAACACCGACGGGCTGCTCTCGTACTGCTGCAAGAGCCCCTGGGCCTTGGTGTGGGGGTCGAACGCCCTGGGATTGAAGGCCAGGGCCTGGGCCCGCGTCGACGCCACCACCGAGGTGCGGTAGGCCTTGGCCTCGTTGAGTTCCTGGGCCACCTCCCCGCCCACAGGCAGCATCACCTGCTGGTCTGGAGGCAGGCCTGAGGCCTTCAGCGCATCCTCATATTCCTGCTGCGTCCGGGTGGCGGCGGCCAGATCGCCCTGATCGGCCGCCGCATCATGCCGCATCAGAAGCTGCCACAAGTGGCTGCTGGTGGCATCCTGGCCGGCACCCCAGGCCGGGGCCTCCATGTGCCGGAAAATCCAGTCGAAGTGGGCATCAAGATCCTTGAGCTGCACCGTGTCATCCGCCGTGCGGGCCACCTCATACTGGCGGATCATGGCCAGGATCGGCTCGTACCCCGCCCCCGCCGTCTCGTTGAGCACGCGCGTGCGCTGCTGGGTGGCGGCCTCCAGTTCGCGCGCCTTTTCGCTGGCCGCGTTGCTCACCGCCCGGAAAGCCTCCCGGACATCGGGCGGAAAAGCCTGCTCGTCGCAGGTCACCAGGTTGATCTTGATGCCCGTGTGCATGTTGTCCAGAAGCTGCTGCATGCGGCTCTTGGCCAGCGCCGGCCGCAGCACCCCCGTGGCCGCCTCGTCGGCCGTGATGTGGGCCACGGCAAAGATGATGGCGTCTTCCGCCACCGCCGTGACCACCTGGTCCGAAGATCGCAGTACCGCCTGCGGATCCGCCGCCGGGGCCGCCACGTTGCGGATGAAGTCCAGCGGCTTGTCGATGTAGTACTGCACGCTCCATTGCGCTTCGGTGATGTTCCCATCCCCGGTGATCAGCGAACCGTCCTGTTCGGGATTCAGCGGGCCGGGCTGACCCAGGTTGGCCTGGGCTTCCTGCTGGCCCGGGGCGGGCCGGAACCAGAACTGCCGCGTCAGCCGGATGGTCTGCGGCTTGACCGGAATGAACACCACCTGGTCCACCGGATAGGGAAACGCAAAATACACCCGCCCGGCGTGCAGCACCGCCTGCTCGGGCGTGGCCCCCACGATCTGCCCGAAACGCAGCCGCACCGCCACCTGGTCCCCGGGAATCCCCCACACGATCCCCGACAACGCGTACAGCACCACCAGCACCACCATCACCAGCTTCAGGATGCCAAAGCTCACCCTCAGGGCCTCGGCCAGGGACTGCTGGGCCGGGTCCAGTTCGGCCGGCGGCAGATCGTGGTCGTGGCCATGGTCGTGATCGTGGTCATCATCCCCGTGGTGATGCTCGAATGGATTGCGTATTTCGGCCATAGTCAATCTTTCCGCTGGGTGGCCTGCTCGTCCGGTGGCCGGGGTCGCATCCCCGGGCCGCCGGAATCTTCACTGCCGAACCAACGCTCCGCTCATTTCTTCCCCGGGGCCGGGATGGGCGGGGCTGCCGGCGCGTTCAGGTTGAACGCATCCTTGAGCCCGAACTGCCCCGCATCCAGCACGAAGGTCGTGTTGTGCGGCAGCACCTTCTTCAGCGTCTCGATCACGCGCAGGTAGTTGGCCAGCGGCTCGTCGGCCTTGAAGGCCTTGTAGTACTGCGCGGCTTCCATGTCGCCCCGGGCCCGAATGGCCTGGGCCCGGCTCTCGGCAAACGCCAGGATGATCTCGCGTTTGGTCTCGGCATCGCTTTTGATGGTGCTGGCCTGATACGTGCCTTCCGACCGGGCCTTTTCGGCCAGACGCTCCCGCGTGGCCTTCATGCGGTCGAACACCTTGGTCGTCACCTCCTCCGGCAGCACCAGCCGGCGGATGCCCACCTGCTCCACGCTGATCCCGTAATGATTCTGGGTCAGGTAGGTGTTGATCTGGGCCAGGGCCTGCTTCTCGATGTCC
>JAJXSS010000382.1 GCA_021784455.1 Planctomycetota bacterium | reverse complement strand
AAAGGCAGTCAGCGATTTGCTGCACCGCTTGGCGCCGCCGTCGGGGCCTCAGGTTCCACGCCATGGGCAAGACAATGATTCCCAGGAACTTGTGGTATCCGGAGCAGATAATCCGGCAAATACTGTTGCCTTTTCCGGGCGCGCTCATAGACTTAAAGCCTTGCGGGTGGCCGAACAAGAGTTGATCGGCTGCCTGTTGCGCGAACCCGGGTTATTTCATCAAACCTACGTGGAGGGTCGCCCCCTGGATGAGGCCCTGACCCCCGCCGATCTGGTCAGCCCCCAGGCGGCGCGGCTGTACGATGCTCTCTATTCGCGCCTGGCCGAGGGGGGGGCGGTGACTCTGGCCGGACTGCTGGCGGATCTGGCCGAGCAGGGTCAGACGGAATTGGCGGCCTTGGCCACGGCGGCCGAGAGCGAAGTGGAGGCCAAATTGCAGGCCCCCGGCGGCGAGGCCCGCGAACGCATCCAGGGGATGCTGGTAGGGGCGGCCCAGGCCCTTCTGGGCCATCAGAAGGAGGAAGCCTACCGGCGCACCCGGGAAGGGGCCGGGGCGGCCGCACCCAGGGAGCTGGCGGCCGGCGATGTGGAAGGGCAGGTCGCCCGCAGGTTGCGCGAACTGCAGGCCCACCTGACGGCCAACCCGTCGCCCACGCGAGTGGCGGTGGTGAAGGCCCGGGAATGATGATGCAGGGTGGGTCAGGCCGGCGTCGGCCCGAACCCCCGCGCCATCGAGCGAAGTCGAAAGTTGGTGGGTCCGCAGATGGGACCTGCCCTGCCAAGAGGCACACCCGACTGTGCCCTGCGAAGAAAGGAAGATGCCGTGCTGGTAGAAGAACTTCATCCTGCGGTGGCGGAGCTGATCGACATCGGCAAGCGGCGCGGGTTCATCACCTACGACGAGCTGAACATCTCGCTACCCGATGAGATGGTCGAGCCGGACAAGATCGACGACCTGCTCGTGCTGCTGGACACGGTGGGGGTCAAGATGGTCGAATCGGAGAAAGAGCCGGCGACCCGCTTCACGTTCTCCAAGCCAATCCCAACCCTGGCTTCGGCTGCGGCCGCCCAGGCCGCCGTGGAAGCGGCCGCCAAGGCCCAGGCAGCCAAGAAGGGCAAGGGCAAAGCGCAGGCCGTGGATGTGGACGATCCCGACCTGGCCGAAGCCGCGGTGGAAGGCGAAGAAGAAATCGATGAGGAGGAGATCAAACGCGACCTGGCCCAGGCCATCCAGGAGGCCGCCAGCCGCCGCATCGACGACCCCGTCCGCATGTACTTGACCCAGATGGGCGAGATCAGCCTGCTCACTCGCGAGCAGGAGATCTACCTGGCCAAGAAGATCGAGACCACCCGAATGATCTTCCGCCGCAAGGTGCTCGAGAGCGATTATTGCATCACCAACGCGGTGGAAATCCTGGAAATGGTCAACGAGGGCGACCTGCCCTTCGACCGCACGATGCGCATTTCCACGGCTGAAGAGGATGCCAAGAACAAGATCGCGGCCCGCATTCCGGACAACCTCAAGACCATCCGCCGGCTTCTGGAACTGAACCGCCAGGACTGGATCTCGATGGATGATCTGAAACGCGAAGGCAGCGTCAAGTACGCCGACAAGATCGAGGAGATTCACCAGCGGGTCGAGAGCCGGCGCCGCAAGATGGCCACGCTCGTGGAAGAACTCTCCCTGCGCACCAGCAAGATCCAGCCCATGCTCAAGAAGCTGCGCTCCATCAAGGACAAGATGGTGGAGCTGCGCGACCTCATCACCCGCAGCGACGCGGCCCCGGACGATTTTGACCCCGAGGACGTGATGGTGATGAAGGAGGAACTGGCGGGCCTGCGCTCCCTGGTGCTCGAAGAGCCCGAGCAGCTTGAGACGCGGGTGCGGGCCATCGTCACCGTGTTCGACGAATACGAGAAGGCCAAGCGCGACCTGTCCGGCGGCAACCTGCGCCTGGTGGTGTCCATCGCCAAGAAGTACCGCAACCGCGGCCTGTCCTTCCTGGACATCATCCAGGAGGGCAACACCGGGCTGATGCGGGCCGTGGACAAGTTCGAGTACAAGCGCGGCTACAAGTTCTCGACCTATGCCACGTGGTGGATCCGCCAGGCCATCACCCGCGCCATCGCCGATCATGCCCGCACGATCCGCATCCCCGTGCACATGATCGAGACGATGAGCAAGCTGCGCAACATCGCCAAGCACCTGCTGCAGGATCTGGGCCGCGAGCCCACGATCGAGGAAATCGCCGAGCGGGCCAAGATGCCCGTGGGCGAGGTACGCCGGGTGATGAAGATCAGCCGCCACCCGATCTCGCTGGACCGGCCGGTGGGCGAGAGCGAGGACAGCTACTTCGGCGATTTCATCGAGGACGAGTCGGCCGAAAATCCCACCGAGACCGCCGTCCACGAAATGCTGCGCTCGCGCATCGAGCAGGTGCTCAAGACCCTGACCTACCGCGAACGCGAGATCATCAAGCTGCGCTACGGCATCGGCGACGGCTATACCTACACGCTGGAAGAGGTCGGCCGGATCTTCAAGGTCACCCGCGAACGCGTGCGTCAGGTGGAGGCCAAGGCCCTGCGCAAGCTGCAGCACCCCGTGCGCAGCCGCAAGCTGATCGGCTTCCTGGATGGCACCTGGGAGAAGGAAGCGGACTGAGCGGGTGAATCGGTACCCAGGGGCACCGCTCCATCGCTCCCAAACCGGGGCATGATCACTCGACGAGGAGTGAGGCCTGCGGCCTTCGGTCGCGGGCCTCTTTCTATAGCAGGGGGCGATGCGCCATCGCGCCGCTGTGGTACAGTGCGCGGTTGAGGAATCCGCAAGCATGGAATCAACCACGGCCGCGCTGGGCAGGGGAGGTGGGTGGAGACGCTGGAGCGTGCACGCCGTGGCCGTGCTGCTGCTGGCGGGTTTCCTCGCGATGGGGCTGTCCGCCAGCCGCCATTGGTGCGTCGCGGGGGATGAACTGATCCATGTCATGTCCGGGTACACCTACTGGGCGACGGGCGACTACCGGATGCAGCCGGAGAACGGCAACCTGCCCCAGCGGCTGGAAGGGCTGGGCGTGCTGCTGACCAGGCCGAAACTCCCGAGTTTCGACCTGCCCGCCTGGCGCAATTCGGATGAGTGGGAATACGGCTGGCAGTTCTTCTACCACGCCGGCAATGACCCCGCACGGCTGCTGTGGGCGGCCCGGTGCGTGGTGGCCGGGATGAGTGTGCTGCTGGGGATCCTGATCTACTTGTGGTCCAGCCGGCTGTTCGGAGCGGCGGGGGGCCTCTTGAGCCTGACGCTGTTCGCATTTTCCCCCATAATGCTCAGTCACGGAATGCTGGCGACTTCCGATGCCATCGCCACCTTCTTCTTCCTGGCCAGTGTGGGGGCGTGGTGGCGCCTGCTGCACCGGCCGGGCGTGGGCACCCTCGCGCTAAGCTGCCTGGCCACGGCCGGGTTGTTTACGAGCAAGATGTCAGCCCCCTTGGTCATCGGCATGATGCTGGTAATGGCGGCGGTCTGGGCGTGGAAGGCCCGGCATTTTCAATTCCTGGGCCTGGATTTCCCTTTGCAGGATGCGTGCTCCGTACCGGCTGACCCGGCGGCGGACGCCGCGCCTGCCGGCCGGCGGTCGGCTAAGGACTGGGGCCGATGGGGGCGGGCCGCGGCTATTACCGGAGTACTGCTTCTGGTCCATGGGGTGGTGGTTTACGCCGCCATCTGGATGATGTACGGCTTTCGCTATTCCATGTTCGCCCCGCCGGGCGTCGGCACGATCGCGGTCCAGGGAGGCTGGCAGACCGTGCTGAATAGCAACGGGCCGGCCGTGGCCCTGCTGGGCGTGGCCCGGCGCTATCACCTGCTGCCCGAGGCCTACCTCTTTGGAAACTGGCACGTCTTTCATTACGCCCAGGCCCGGCGGGCGTTTCTCGACGGCTCGATGTCCTCCACCGGCTGGCCCTGGTTCTTCCCCTATGCCTGGCTGATGAAAACGCCGCTGGGAACCATGGGTGTCTTGGTGCTGGCCGTGGCCGCCCTGGGCCGCTTTCGGTCTTCCCTTTTCAATTCTGATTCAACGAGCCGGATTCAGCCCGCGCATGCCGCTTCGCCGCCAGAACACGCCCGGGGGAAGGTCTGGTGGTATGAGTTGACCCCGCTGCTGGCCCTCATCACTGTGTACGGTCTGGCGGCCGTGACCAGCCACATCAACATCGGTATCCGCCACATCCTGCCGATCGAGCCGGCGCTGCTCATCCTGGCCGGGGCCGCCGGGGCCTGGGTGACCGCGCGACGCACGTGGGGGACGGGCCTGATCAAAGGGCTGCTGGCGGCGTGCGTGGTGGTGCTGGTGGTGGAATCGCTGAGTGTGTGGCCGTCCTACCTTTCCTTTTTCAATGAGGCGGCGGGCGGGCCGGCCAACGGCTACAAGCACCTGGTGGACAGTTCCTACGACTGGGGCCAGGACCTGCCCGCCCTCAAACACTGGCTGCACCGCCACGGGTACGACCGCACCGGGCCGGGGGCCACGCCGGTGTATCTGTCCTACTTCTGCCTGTGAGATACGCAGGCGC
>JAJXSS010000381.1 GCA_021784455.1 Planctomycetota bacterium | reverse complement strand
GCAATTGTAGGTCTCTTCTCTTGCCTCTTCGGCGCACCTCCCGGCATGTCCAGCCCGGCAGGTCCCGTTGCGGCACGCTACCACTGCGTCTCTACCTCACCGGCACATACCCGCTCTCGCGAACCAGTCGCTGCCCCTCGTCCGAAAGCAGCCAGGCCAGGAGTCTTCGCCCCGGCGCATCCGGTTGGTCCGACTCCCGATAGCTGGCGTACACCAGCGTGGTCAGAGGATACGTTCCTGAAGCGATTGTGTGAGCCGTGGGTTCCACCCCGTCGATCGCGATCGTGCGCGTAAATGCGCTCATCGCCATGAAGTGCTCGTAGTAGTACACGCTGTAGCCCAAAGCCAATGGTGCCTGGGTCACGCGGTTGTACGGTCCCGCCATGGAATTGGAGAAAAGCTCTTGTCGGGGCCATCCCTGCGGCTCGGGAATCTCGGTGCCCTGGGGCACCAGCCGGTCGAAGAGTTCGCGGCTTCCCGAATCGCGCTCCCGCCAAAGGGCCCTGATCTTTCGGGCGGGGTCCTTGGCCGCCCACCCGGCGAGCGTGTGGGCATCGGTCCCCACGTCGTTCCAGGACTTGATCTGGCCCCGATAAATCTCCCGTATCTGTGGCAAGGTCAAGCCGTGCACGGGATTCGTGTAGTTGACGATGAACACCAGCGCATCCCGGGCAATGGGAACGCACGCCAGTTTCACCCCCTTCTCCCGGGCCAGCTTGAGTTCGCTGGCCGAAGGCAGCCGCGCGTTGATGTTCAGGTCGCAAAGGCCCTCGATCAGATGAACGTAGGCATCGTGCGTGCTGGCGTTCTTCGCCAATAGCGAGTTGATCATGACCGCGATGCGCTGCTGGGCGACGGAGGCACCGTGGGGCGGCTTGGCTACCGTGGCGGAAGCGACCAGGAAAAACTCCATGTTCTCGCGGTCCTGCCCCCAGGAACCCCCAGGGAAGCGCAGATCCGCGGGTACCCTCGGGTATTCGCGATAGGGGGTGCCGGAAGGCTCGGGGTACAGCCACGCATACGGAGTGTCCAGCAGGCGCGCCGCGATGATCACGCTCAGCGGCTGCGTCGAGGTGGACCCGTCAATGCGCGGAAACGACAGCACATCAAAGCCCAGGGCGTGCCCCTGGGGCAGGGGCCCGGCCGGGTTCTTCAGCAGCTCCGCGTGTCGGGCGGCGTAAATCGCCTTGGCCGCTGCGGCCATCTTCCGGCGTTCCACGCGCCAGGCGTCTCGGCGCTGGCCCTCCAGTTCATCCGCCTGTTTGCGGAAGGCGATGTAGGCGGTGCTTCGGTAAATGGCCTCAATACGCTCGTACACCGGCCGCGCGGCCGCGTCACGCTGCTCGTTGATCTGCCTGAGCCTTTCCGTCAGGGCATCGTATTCCTTGGAGACGGATGTGCCCTGCCACAGTTTCTTGATGGCTTCATCGATCCGATGCGATTCGGCCATTGGATCGGCCGGGTGTGTGCCCGGGGCCGTGATCTGTCCCATGACACTGATCGCCAATACGAGCAACGACGCACAGGCGAGTCTTGCCACAGCTTGTCCTCCCGGCGACCGGCCGCCTGACACCTTGCGACCCCGGCCACCATTCTATCCGATCAAACCGCGGTGGCGCCTCTTCGGAATGGACGGAGCAAGGCGACGAGTAATACCCCGGCCTCTTCACTTCTTCCGCACATACTCGGTGATCGGCAGCCCCGTGTCGTAATCCAGTTGGTGGGGTTCGGGGGGGTCGGTCACGCGCTGGCGGGTCATGTGGGTGTAGTCCCAGGTGGCCGGCGGGGCATCCGTGCGCCAGGGGCGGCGGTGCCAGTAGTACCCCCGGAAAGGGTCGCGGGTGTCATTCATCCAGGTCAAGAGGCGGTCGTGCAGACGGTCGCGGGCCTCGGCCGTTCCGGGGGCGGGGGCGTTTCCGGGGGCGATCAGATTGTTCATCTCGCTGGGGTCGGTCTGGAGGTCGTACAGTTCATCCGTGCCCAGCAGGTTGATCACCAGCTTCCACCGGCCATCAAACACCGCCCGGATGGGCTGGAAACCGCCAAAGCCATCGTGGTCGATCTCATAGCGGCCGAACTCCATGAAGATGGCTTCGTTTACCCGTGCTTGGGGATCGTGGAGGGCCGGCAGCAGGCTGCGCCCTTCGAGACCCCCCGGGACCGGCTGGCCGAACGCGGCCAGAATGGTCGGCGTCACATCGATGTGTGAGACGGGGTGGGGAGAAACCGTTCCGGCGGGGCTGTGCCCGGGCCAGCGCACCAGGAAGGGGATGTTGGTGATGTCATCGTACATGGCCGGGCCCTTACCCCCCAGGCTGTGATGGCCCAGGAAATCGCCGTGATCGGAGGTGTAAAGGATGAGGGCCTGGGGGGCGTGGTGATCGATGGCCTGAAGCACCCGGCCGATCTCGGCATCAACGAACGAGTTACAGCCGAAGAAATCCGGCTGGTGAATCTGCATCGCATCCTTGTCGGCCTGAAGCGCGCCACCGGCCCACACCTTCTGGTGCTCGGGCTTGCCCTCGAGCCGGTCCCACACGGCCGGGCCCTTGGGGAAGCGGTAGTCCTTATACATCCGGCTGTAGGGCGGGGGGCACACAAAAGGACCATGGGGCTCGTCATACGAAAGCACCAGCAGGAAATCCTGCCCCGCGTGCCGCTTTAGAAAATCAATGGCCCGGTTGGAGCAGCGATGGCCGAAGGTGAACTCCGCGGTCAGTTCCGGATCCCGGTTCAACTCGGTGCGCCGCGAGGCCCGTCGCTCTTCCGGGGCCAGTTCCTCCAGATAGTTGCGCATGTCGTACCAGAAGGCCGGGTCCCAGCCATCGGGGCACTGCCCGTTACCGAAGTAGTCCCCACCATCCAGGTGCCACTTGCCAATATAGGCCCCCGGAATGCCCTGGCGCTGGAGTCGCTGCCCCACCGTCAGGATGGTCTGGCCCAGGGGCATGGAGTTACCCCACGAGCCATTGCTGTGGGGAAAGGTGCCGGTGAACAGGGCGGCCCGGGCCGGCCCGCACACCGGCTGGCAGCAATAGGCCCGGTCGAAGCGAATGCCCTGGCCGGCCAGACGGTCCAGGCAGGGGGTCTTCATCTCGGGATTGCCGTAACAGCCCAGCATGTCCTTGCGCTGGGTGTCGGTCATGATCAGAATGACTTGGGGCATGGTTCGGCTCCATCGCATCCCGGGTTGCGGCCATGGTAGCGAAAGTCATCCCGGTCTGGCCCCCGGAAACGGAGTCTGATACCATGCCGCGTTCCCAACCCCTGACAAGGATCCCCCATGCCCCTAATTGACATGCCGCTGGAAAAGCTTCGCACCTATAAAGGCCGCAATCCCAAACCCGCCGACCACGAGGACTACTGGACCCGGGCCCTGGCCGAAATGCACGCACTGGATCCCCAAGTGGAACTGGTCCCGGCCGAATTTCAGGTTCCGGGGGCGGGGGCCGAGTGCTTTCACCTCTATTTCACCGGTGTCGGCGGAGCGCGCGTGCACGCCAAGTACCTGCGCCCCCGGCAATCCGCCAAGCCCCATCCGGCCGTCGTCCTTTTTCATGGCTATTCGGGCAACTCCGGGAGCTGGCATGACAAGCTGGGCTACGTGAGCCTGGGCTTTTCCGTGGCCGCCCTGGACTGCCGCGGGCAGGGGGGACTCTCCGAAGATACGGGCGGGGTCAAGGGCAATACCCACCGTGGCCACATCATCCGCGGCCTGGCCGACCACCCGGATAAACTGCTGTTCCGCCAGATCTTCCTGGATACCGCGCAACTGGCGGGCATCGTGATGAACCTGCCCGAAGTGGATGCCAAGCGGGTCGGGGCCCTGGGCGGGTCGCAAGGCGGGGGGCTGACCCTGGCCTGCGCCTCGCTGGAGCCGCGCGTCGCCCGCGCCGCCCCCACCTTCCCCTTCCTGTGCGACTACCGCCGGGTGTGGGAGATGGACCTGGCCATGCACGCCTACGAGGAACTCAAGACCTTCTTCCGCATGTTCGACCCCAACCACACCCGCGAAGAGGAGTGGTTTACCCGCCTGGGCTACATCGATGTGCAGTTTCTGACCCCGCGCATCCGGGGCCAGGTGCTCATGGCCACGGGCCTGATGGACAACATCTGCCCGCCCTCGACCCAGTTCGCCGCCTACAACAACATCACGGCGCCCAAGGACCTGGTGATCTACCCCGACTTCGGCCACGAAGGCCTGCCCGGCTGGGATGACCGGGTGTTCCAGTTCATGGCCGGACTGTGAGCGGAATCTCTGATCGCTGATCTCTGATCTCTGATCGCCCCCGGAAACCCCGGATTGAGTGGCCGAGTGGCCCCCCGGAAACAGTGGCCCAGGGGCCGAGCTCCGGGGGTGGCCCCCCGGAAACAGTGGCTCAGGGGCGGCGGGAGGGCGAGGCTCCGTCCGAGCCGTCTTTGAGAGCGAGGTGGCCCGGTGGCCCAGTTCCGGGGGGGCATCGGCCTGGACTGTTAGCCTGTCAGACTGTTGGACTATCAGGCTGTTGGACTGTCAGGCTGCCGGCGGTAGGTCAGGGCTCGCCCTGACATCTGCTTGCCCCTTGCCCCTTCCCCCAGCCCCTTTCCCCAACCCCG
>JAJXSS010000015.1 GCA_021784455.1 Planctomycetota bacterium | reverse complement strand
TCGGGGGGCGAATTCCGGGGGGCGAATTCCGGGGGGGGGCGGGGCGACGGGTGCAGAGCACACCCAGGCTCAACCCCGCGGCTCGCGACGGCGGGCGGAGGGCATGGCCCCGGCCAGGCAAGACGGAAAGGGAATGGAACTGTGCAATCGCCTCGAACAACTCAGGCATCACCCGGCTCCCGAAAAAGAGCCCCATGTGCGATCCCCGAACGACAGGGGATCAGAAGAGTAGAAGACCGATTGTATTGTGAGTGGGGATGATGGCAACCGCGCCGCGGCGCCGGGGAGTTTTCCACAGGGCGGCGCGAAAGCGCCCGAGCCGCTGGGGAGATAGCCGGGTGACCCGGGAGCCGGGGGCCGGGGCCGGGGGAGGGCGAGTCTCCGCCCGAGCCTTCTGGCGGGAAGCAGTGGCCCGGGAGGGCGAGGCTCCGCCCGAGCCGTCGTGCGGGAAGAAGCGATTCAGCGACCGAGCGATCGAGGGTCGGGACAGCCCGCTCGCTGGCTTGATGGCTGGATGGCTCGATGGCTAGATGCCTCGCTTCTTCTCTCCACGCCTAACCGCCCAACAGTCGAACGGCCTAACAGCCTCCCCCCTCGATGGCTCGATGGCTTGTTGGCTTGATGGCTCGCCTTTCTCATCTTCTCCCGTGCTCCCGCAGAAACGCCAGCGTCTCCTGCCACCACGGGGCCCCCGGATCCCACACACAGCGATGGTTGTTGTGATCCATCCAGCCGCCCCAAATCACGATGCCATCGGCGTGGGCGTAGCAGGTCTCCAGTTGCTGGCGCCAGTAACCAGCGGGCAGAAAATCCGCAGCCAGTTTCTTATTAGAGTCATGATATTGAGGCATTAGAAATGGGTAGACGGGCTTGCCGTACATGCGGGCCTGGGCGATGTTGGCCAGAGCATACTTCTGCCAGCCGGCGAAGTCAGTGTAGAAGGTGTACAGGCTGGGAAAGATGGCATCCACGTGCCGGGCCACAGGGGCCAGGCGCCGGTTGGCGGCAGCCCAAGCCTGGTAAGCGGCGGATTGCGGGCCTTTGATGGCATTCCAGTAGTCACAGATCGGCAATTCGGCATAAAAACCGATCTTGAGCTCGGGCGCGGCGGCGTGCATCCAGTCCATCAACTCGATGTACTTGCGAATGGTCTGGTCCACGGCCGCAGCGTCGCCTTGGTTGGGCCAGCGCTCGATGTCCAGCACGCACCAGGTGTACCCGGCCGCCTCGGTGCGCCGGGCCAGAGCCTGGGCCTGGGCCAGGCCGGGCTGGCTGTAATCGATGCCCCCCGGAATCCACGGGTTGGAGCGATAGAAACCCGACCCCGGGCAGGACAGCGGCGTCAGGCCGTAAGCGCGCAGATCAGGCTTGTGCAGAAAAAGAAGGCAATCGAACACCGGGAACGGCCGGCCGTTCTTGGTGAGAAAAGGGGCCGGTGGCCAGTGGCTGGTGGCTAGTGGCTGGTGGCTAGTAGGTAGGGGCTCGTGGCGAGCAGCCAGTGGCTGGCGGCCAGTGCCTGGTGACCGGTGACTCGTGCCTGGTGACTGGTGGCCGGCGGCCGGGGGCGCTTCCGGGGGCGGGGAAGTGGCATAGGCCGATTCCGGGGGCGGGTAGGGCGGCAACTCGTGGGGGTAGTAGTGGGCGCAGCCGGCCAGGAATAGGGCCAAGGCGCCCGTTAGCGTGACGATCGGCTGAATCCTGGAAGGGGACCTCATAAGCGTTCTCAGCGTCGGAGGGACGTAAGCAACAACCATCCTACGCGCGCCAAAGACCTAAGGACAATGCCGCACTTTTCCGGGTGCCGCTATCTCGAAGCAGTCAAGGCCGTCCGCCTGCCGCACGCGACGCAGGGCGAGTTCGATGCTCGCTGGAGGTCTCGCTGCGGAACGCACAATAGTTGCCGCTGCTCAAGTCATGGTAGCTGGTTGCGGCTGCTTGATCGGGCTTCAGAGAGTAGAATGATCGTGCGGCAACGAATTTACTCTACTGCCATGCCGCCGATGGAGAGAATCCCATGGCCGCCCGGATGGATGCTGAGGTCACCGAGTACAATTGTCGTTGGGCAAGCGGCAAATACGGTAGTAGCCATGCCGGCTATGCCCCTCATTTTGTCACGTTCATGACGCGCGCAGTTGCGGCCAGGGGCAAATCACAATTAAGAGCATTGGAGATCGGATGCGGTGACGGCTATTTCTCAGGCCATCTCATACGGCTGGGCTGTTCGGTGTGCGGCGTGGATCTATCGCCCGTGGCCGTTGCACGGGCGGCGGAGATGTATCCGCAGGGCAGTTTTCGGGTCCATGACTTGGCCCAGCCACTCCCCTTTGATGCCGACGCGTTCGACCTTGTGTGGTGTTCGGAGGTCCTCGAACATCTATTCGCGCCGCTCGAAACAGCCAAGGAAATCGCTCGCGTATTGAAGCCCGGCGGCGTGCTGTTGGTTACGGTACCATATCACGGCCTACTGAAGAACCTGGGAATTGCGCTATTTGCGTTCGAGCGCCATTACGACCCAACTTATCCCCATATTCGCTTCTACACACGCAAATCTTTGAAAGGAATGATCGAACACGCGGGTCTGCACGTCGATGAAATCGGAAGCTGTGGGTCGAATCTTGGTCTGCGCGATTGGATCGTGCGGACCAACATCCTGCTGCGAGCGCGGAAGCCGACCGCCTCAGGCGCATCCGCTTGAGGGTGTTCTGCATCATCTCAGGACGCAGTGGCGGTACACTCGGTTCACACGCAGGCATGTAACTGCGGCGTTTCCCGCGATTGTGGGAGGCACGATTTCGTTTTTAGGTTCTGGGTCACCGAGTGGGAGGCCATGCCAGTGCGTATTGTAATCGTTGGTGGACCCTTCTACCCATACCCCCCTGCGCCCTGCGGCGCTGTGGAGCGCGTTTGGCATGGAATGGCGATGGAGTTTGCGCGGGCTGGACACACCGTGACCATCATTTGCCGATGGCATCCCAGCCAACCGGCACAGGAAATGATAGCGGGAGTCCAATGCATCCGTCACATGCAATTCAGCCGTACGGGAAACATCAAGTGGGATCTACTCCAAGACCTGATCTACTCGTTACGTGTCCTCAGGACGCTCCCGGTGGCTGATGTGGCGATTCCGCATTCTTTTTGGTTGCCATGGCTTCTGCCCCGTTTGCGCCACCGGGCCGGAAATGTAGTCGCGCACGTCCAACGGTTCCCCAAGGGACAGATCGGCTTGTACCTAAGGACGGCATCGATCACGACGGTTTCGCAAACGATCGCGGACGCAATCGTCCAGCAATGTCCGCGGGCGTCCCGTCTGGTAAGGGTTATTCCTAACCCGATTCACACCGACGTATTCCTGCCCCCGGCGCGACCGCGGGCCTACGGACCCAACGGCACAATTCTTTACACAGGCCGGGTTCATCCGGAGAAAGGGGTTGACCTACTGGTGCAGGCCGTGACGATTCTGAGGCAGGAGTTTCCCGGTCTTCATCTTCGGATCGTTGGCCCCACAAGAGTTGAACAGGGCGGCGGCGGAGATTCGTATCTTGACCGGCTCAGGGGCCTGGCGGGAGACTATCCGATTGACTTCGTGCCGCCCGTAAGTGACGTCGCTGTCCTGGCGGACGTACTGCGCGACGCAGACTTTTACTGCTACCCGTCCATAGCGGAACGGGGAGAGGCATCACCCGTAGCGCCTCTGGAGGCCATGGCCACGGGCCTTGCGCCCGTGGTGTCAAGTCTGGGACAGTTCCGCGGTTACTTAGTGGAAGGCCGAAATGGTTTGGCATTCGACCAGCGGGGGCCTGATGCGATCGAGGCCCTGGCCGATCAACTTCGGTCGCTGATTGTCGATCCTGACCGCGCCCGTATGTTGGGGATGGCCGCCGTCCAGACCGCCCAGCAGTTCAGCTATCGCAGAATCGCCGGCCTGTACCTGGACCTGTTCACACAGTTGCTGGAGAAGTAGTATTTGTCTATGCCCAGCGCCAGGCTCTACAAACTCAACGTGAATCAAGACAGCGCGTATCTGTCCCCATGGTCGGTTCGCGCCCGGGCCGGTATGCTGCTGTGGTGGATCGTGTGGCGACTGCTCTACCGCCCGACACCCAAATTCTGCAATGCCTGGCGATTGTTCCTTTTGCGTCTGTTTGGCTGCACGATCCACGGCCGCCCGTTCGTGTCGCAATCATCCTTTATCCGCATCCCCTGGCAACTGACGCTGGAAGATCGTTGCTGCCTGGGGGAGCATGCGGAAATCTACAACCTGGGGCCGGTGTCGCTGCGTGCCCGGTGCATCGTCGCCCAGCACACGTATTTGTGCTCGGGGACTCATGATTTCTCGGATCCGGATCTGCCGCTCCTGGTCGGGCCGATCGAGGTGGGCCCGGATGTGTTTCTCGGGGCCAAGGCGATCATCCTTCCCGGCGTCCGCATCGGGGCTGCGGCCGTGATTGGGGCCGGAGCCGTTGTCACCAAAGACCAGCCGGCGGGCATGATCTGTGCGGGCAACCCCTGCCGGGCGATCAAGCCGCGTCCAGCGCCACCGGCCAGTCAGACCCAACCCATCAGGTAGACCGACGGCTATGCCGGTTCCTGCCCTGCCTGCGCATCTCCTGGTGCTTGGCAATCGAAATGAATTCATACCATCCCATGAGCCGGCTCAAGACATAGCCGGGGTAGCCATCCCTGAAGCCGTGCTTGAGGAAATAGCCGTAGAT
This sequence comes from Planctomycetota bacterium, assembly GCA_021784455.1. GTDB lineage: Bacteria > Planctomycetota > Phycisphaerae > Phycisphaerales > Phycisphaeraceae > JAJXSS01. The sequence continues at coordinate 15,337 of JAJXSS010000015.1, read as the reverse complement.
GAAACGCAGGGTCGGCCGAAACGGCAGGCGGTGGGCCGTCTGCTTCAGCCACCGGCGGCGCCCGATCGGGCCGCCGAACGGCGAGGCGGGCAGCAGTCCCTTGTTTTCCGCCGCCATGGCGTGGGCTTCCCAGTTGGAATAGCGGTTGTGCTTCTCAATCCAGGTATGCAGATCGGGGTAGGCGAAGTGGAGGAAGTCGTTCTTGAGGTATCCGGCCGGGCCCGTCGCCAGCACCACGTGTTCGTGCACTTCGTTGTCGCCCGAACGGGTGTCGCCCAGCGCTCCGATGCGCTCGTACCGGCCCACGGTGTGCTTGAACAGGCGCACGTTGTAACTGGGGTAATAGCCGCAGCCCTTGATCCACCGGCCCATGAACATGAAGCGGCGATTGAGCCAGTAACCATCCCCGCAGCCGGCGCTGCGGGGGTTCGTTGGCCGATGCTGGCCCCGGACCACGCTGGCCACCTCGGCGGTCAGTTCGGGGGTCATGTGTTCATCGGCATCCATGATGAGCACCCAGGGGTTCTTCCAGGGGACGTTCTGAAGGGCCCAGTTCTTCTTCTTGGGCCAGCCTTCGGCGGAAAGCCGGAACTGGTAAACGCTGGCCCCCATGGCCTGGGCGATTGCCACCGTGGCATCGCTGGACTGGCTGTCCACGACGACAATCTCATTGGCCCATAGGACGTGCCGGATGCAGTCCTGCAGAATTGCCTGTTCGTTCTTGACCGGGATGAGCACCGAGACCGGCACCGAGCCCGCGGCCGGCCAGTTGCCGGGGGGCAGGCGGCCGGGCTCCAGCCGGGCGGCCCAACCGTCCGCATCGGGGTGGCGCGGTTCGGCTTCAACGGATCGGCCGGACGAGACCGGTGCGGGGGCCGTGAGAGCCGATGGTGCGACCTGTTTCTCCACCGGCTGGGCCTGCTTCCGGGGGCCGGGAGCCGCGCCCGACATCTGCCCTTCGGGGACTACCAAGCCAGCGGCGGTGGCCAGGTCTTCGGTGTGTCCCTGAGCGGCCAGGCGGTTCAGTTCCCGCAGCTTGAGCACGACCAGGGAGTCGTACATGGAAATGAAACGGCAGAACTCCAGGCCGGCCCGGCCATCCAGAAGGCCGGCCTTCAGCAGGTACATATAGAAAAACCGCGTGGCCCCGGGCAGGGGCAGGTGCGGCATCACGCGGCGCTTGAGCCAGCGGCGCAGGCGCGTCCCCGCCGCCAGGTTGGCCGCCGGCGCCAGGTGGTTGCCCTGCTGACGCTCCTGAAACAGGACCTGGGCTTCGAGGGTGGAATAACGGTTGTGCTTGGCCATGTAGTGTTCAAGGCCGCGCTGATCGTGGTGCAGAATGAGCTCGGAGATGTAGCCCACCGGGTCGGCGATGATGATGTGCTCGTGCACGGCCCGGTCTTCGTAGAGCCCCTGGCCGCGCTTGAAGAAGCGCATGTTCCAGGAAGGGAAGTAGCCACAGTGGCGGATGGGGTGGCCCAGAAAATAAGGCAGCCGGTTAATGAAGAAGCCGTTTTCGGGGACGGATTCCGGGGGTTTGGCCGCGATGTCACACAGGCGGTGCCGCAGTTCAGATGTGACCACCTCATCGGCATCGACGATCAGCACCCAGGGGGCTTGCCAGGGCAGGTTGTTGAGGCCCCAGTTCTTCTGCCGGGCGTAGCCTTCCCAGGCGTGACTGACCACCGTGGCCCCCTTGGCCCGGGCCAGGTCGCAGGTGCCATCGGTCGAGCCCGAATCGATCACGAACACCCGGTTCGTCCAGCCGGCCAGGGCATCCAGACAGCGCGGCAGGTTGGTGGCCTCGTTGAAGGTGATGATCATGACGTCGATCATGGTGGTACTCTAACGGCAGAGGAAATGAACCGCCAAGCCGCCAAGAACGCCAAGTTCGGGAAAAAAGGCAGACCAGAGAATGGATTCTTATGAGGGAAGCAGGGGCCGAAGGAAGGAATCAGCGAAGGGGCGGGGCGCCTGGTTCTTCCTGCCTTCCTCATCCACGCTTTTCTCTCTGGTCTGGTCCTGGCGGTCTTGGCGCCTTGGCGGTTCAAGCCTCTTTTCTTCGATAGGAGATGGTGATCATGTCGCCCCCGGAAATGCCCCCGCCCCCGGAATACCCCGCGGAAGCACCACGCCCCGTCTTCCAGCAACTCGACCGCTGCGCCACCGCCCCGTACCCCCGGAACTGGTACGTGCGGCGTCTGCTGTGGCGGCTGATCCAGGCCACGGTCTTCCGCTGCAGCCCGGGCCGGGCCTACGGCTGGCGGCGCTTCTGGCTGCGCTGTTTCGGGGCCCGCATGGGCAAGAGCGCCGCCACCCGGCCCAGCGTGCGCATCATGCATCCCTGGCTTTTGGAGGTGGGGGACTGGTCCATGCTGGGGGCACGCGTGGATGTCTATAACCTGGGGCCTGTAACCATCGGGGCGCACACCGTGATCTCCCAGGATGTCTGTCTATGCGCGGGCACGCACGACTACACCCGGCCGGATCTTCCGCTTGAGCGCCCGCCCATCCACATTGGCAGCGGCGTGTGGATCTGCACCCGGGGGTTCATCGGCCCGGGAGTGACGATCGGGGATAACACCGTGGTGGGGGCCTGCGCCGTGGTGGTCAAGGATGTACCCCCCGGCATGGTCGTGGCCGGCAACCCGGCCAAGGTGATCAAGCCGCGCCCGATGGGGGATTAATTCTCCTGCCCGCACAGGCGGCGGTACAGGGCGATGGTGTCATCGACCTGGCGCTCGAAGCTGAGGTGCGCCCGCACGTGGGCCGCGGCCGCCTGACCCATGCGGGCCAGCGCTTCCGGGGGAAGCTGGAGCATCTCGACTGCGGCCTGGACAAAGGCGCTGCGGTCGATGGGCACCGACCGGCCGGTGATGCCTTCCACCACCGTTTCGGTCACGCCGGCCGTACGCGTGCGCAGGATGGCCAGGCCCGTGCTCATGGCCTCGGCACAGACCAGGGAAAAGCCCTCCCGCCCGGAAGGCAGCAGCAGACAGTCGGCCGCCTGGTAGAAGGGCAGCGGGTCGGTGTAGCCGTAGAGGGAAACCCGCCCCTGCAGCCCGCGCCCCGGCCCCGGCCCCCGCCCCCGCCCCCGGATTTGGGCTTCCAGCGCCCCCTGGTGCGGCCCACCCCCCACTAAGAGGAGGTGCGGCTGCGGCTGGCAAGCCTCGGTGGCCCGGGCCACATCCAGCAGCCAGTCTTCGTTCTTGGGGGTGTCGAACCGGCCGACAAAGAGCGCCACCGGCCCTTGCGGGGGCAGCCGCAGTTGCCGCCGGGCCCGGGCCTTTTCCGCGGGGGTGGTGCGCGGAAAGCGCTCGGGGTCCACGCCGTGGGGGATCAGGCTGATGCGCTGGGGGTCTACGCCCGCCCTTTCGATCAGCCAGCGCTGGCCATCGGCACTGGGTGCGTGGGTGTGGTCGCCGAAATCGCTGAGCCAGCGCCAGGGGCCCCACAGCGGCAGGTCGGACAGGTGCAGGGTGTACAGGATGGGGGTGTGCGTATGCCGGGCCACGCCCCGGGCCACCAGCATGGGCCGGCGGTAATGCACGTGCATCAGGTCCCAGGGGAAATCCCGGCGCAACTGCCGGGCCGAGCGGCCCAGGGCCAGGAACCCGCCCTTGAGCGGCAGGTCGATCCAGGGCCAGGGGGCCTGGGCGAACAGGTCGTGATCGGCCCCGCGCTGGCCGGCCACGGCCACGCTGTGCCCGCGTTTCACCAGGGCCCGGCACAGGTCGTGGATGTAGCGCGACAGCCCCCCCGCATCCGAGCCGGCGGTCAGGTGCAAAATGCGCATGGGATGGGCATCCGGGGGCATGCCGCCATTGTGCCATGGCCGGGGGCGGCCGGGAAATGGGGGAAACATGGCGAGGAAGCGATCGAGCCATTGAGCCATCGAGCCATCAAGGGGCCGGAGGCCCGGCCCGGGCAAACGCATGGACGCGCCGCGACCGTGAGGGAGCGGTCTTCTGAGAGGCCCGGGAGCCGGAAAGGCCGCTTTCTCACGGTCGCGGCGCGGGCCGGCATCGGCCCTGGGGGCCCCCCGCCCGCGCCTTCATTGCAGAATGCTCGAGGCCCCACCTCACGGCTGGACCGGGCCACCGCGCCGCCGCCGGCAGCAGCCAGCCAGCAGAAACGCGGCCCCCACGCCCACGAAAGTGGCACTGGACGGGCTGGGGATGAACTGGGCATCCACCGTGTCGGTCAGGCGGATGTTATCGAAGCCGAGCAGGTACGCGGACCCACTGTTGCCGATGAGATGGATAACCAGCCGGCCGCCAACGGCTGGCGATGTGTCGGCCAGGGGCCCCGTAGACACGTTCAGTTCGTGGAAGGCATCGTATTGCTCAGGAAACGTATAGGAGGTCTGGGCCAGGCGGCGCTCCATGCCACCTGCATCAACGGACCAGATTTCAATCTTGGCATTGCTGCCGCTGATTGAAGTCTTGTAATGGCCCAGCACCAGATCCACTGTCAGAGTGTAGTTATGTTGGGCCTGGGCGGTGCCCAAGTCGCTGGTTGAGAACAGGACCGGGTACTTGTCTTGGCTCGACAGCAGGACGAATTGCCTTTCGTCGCCGGGCGGCAGAGGCTTGAAGCGAGTGTCATCGGTAAGCGTGGGTCGGTAGAGCCGGTAGCCCCCGTTACCGGAGATGTACTGCCAGCCCGCCACGTTGTCCTCCAAAGGCAAGGCTCCAGTAAGAGCCCCCTCAGGCGCAACCGGCTCCTCAAACGACCCGTTGGGCACGGGGATCGGCGTCGTGATCAGGTTGGCCCCGGCCAGCGATGTGAGAAGCAGAAAGAACGCCCCAGCCCCGAACGCCCCGCTGAACGTACGCATGTCCCGGCCTCCGCGAAGAAAAAAACCTCCCATGGGCCCCTCAGACGAAGAGACCCCACAACATAAGACCAAATTGTAATGTGATAACCGGCAAATGCAAGGAAAAAAAGAAGCGATCGAGCCATCATGCGATCAAGGGTGGAGGTTCGCCCCTGCATCGCTCCACCGCTTCATCGCTGGACCAATACCCCCCTCGATGCCCGGATGGCTCATCGCTGGTTCGCCGCGGCGCTCGCTCGGGCGGCGGGTGGTTCGATGGCTTTCCTAGTCCTTACCGCAGGGGCGGGCGCTGGCGGGTCTGGGCCATGATCTGCTGGGCCCGCACGATGAGCTGGGCCAGCCGGCGTTCCAGGCTGGCCAGGCGGGCATCCTTGGGGCTCGACAGATGCACCGCCTGCCGCGTCTGCAGGCGCGCCATCACCCGCTGGTGCTCCTGCTGCAGGCGGTCGAGGTGGTCCTTCAGGGCCGGCACCGTCATGTGCTGCATGCGCCGAAGGGAGGGCGAGGGTTGGCCAAGAAAAATCGGGTCTTTCATCATGGGTCCCCTCCTGCATCAGAAACAACAATTTACCGCAAACCACCCCCCCCGAACAAGCCCCCGGTGATATCTATGATCGGGGATCTCTGATCTGGGCTCCCCGGCGACAGATGTTCGGCCAGGGCCGAACCTACACCCCCGGCCGGCCGCCGCGTCTTGCCAGATCAGAGATCAGAAATCATCGATCAGAGATTCTTCTTACTCGATCCCCCCGTGGCCCCGCAGCAGGACGGCGATGGCCTGGCGGCCGGCCGCATTGGCCAGGGTCAAGGCCGTGAGCCCCGAGGCATCGCGCAGGTTGGGGTCGGCCCCCTTCTCCAACAGCAGCTTCACCACCGCCAGGTGGTCGGCGGTCACGGCCTCCATCAGGGGGGTGCGGCCCTTCTTATCCCGGGCGTTGATGGGGGCGTGATGGTCCAGGAGCAGTTTGACCACCGGCAGATGCCCCCAGCGGGCGGCCAGGTGCAGGGGCGTAACATCGTTCCCATCGCGCACGCTCAGGTCCGGCTGGGGGCCCAGCAGGGCCTGCACCATCTGGGGGTCGCCGGCCTGGCAGGCGGCAAACAGGGGCGTGCGGCCTTGGAGGTTGGGGATGTTGCGGTCGGCTCCGGCCGTCAGCAGCACCTCCACCGCCGCCAGTTGCCCCGAGGCGGCCGCCAAGTACAGGGGGGTATCGCCCTGGCGGGTGCGCAGGGACAGCAGGCTGGAACCGCCCCGGGCCAGCAGGGCCCGCAACACATCCGCATCGCCCTGAGAGGCGGCCGCGTGCACCGGGGACACGCCGGCCCGGTCGCGCACGCTGGGGTCGGCCCCGCTGCGCAAGAGGGCCTCCACGATGTCCTTGCGGTCGAGGCCCGCGGCCAGCAAGAGCGGGGTGACCCCCTGGGGGCCGGCCAGGTTGGCATTGGCCCGGCGCTCCAGCAGCAGGCTCACCATCTTGGCATCGCGGTTGGAGATGGCGCTTAACAGCGGTGTCAGGCCCGTCAGGGTGCGGGCATCCACCTCAGCCCCGCGGTTGATGAGCAGTTCCGCCACGGGCCACTGGCGCTGGTCCACGGCCAGTTGCAGGGGCGTGTCCCCGGTGATGGTGCGGGCCCGCAGGTCGGCGTAGCGGGAAAGCAGCAGGTTCACCACCTCACGCTGGCCATAGAACGAGGCCAGGGCCAGGGCCGTCCAGCCTTCCTTGGTGCGGGCGTTGACATTGGCCCGCCGGTTCAAGAGCAGCGTAACGATGTCCAGCTTGCCGGCCCCGGCCGCCACGATCAGGGGAGTGGACCCGTCGGTAGCGGGGGCATCGACGTGGTAACCCGCGGCCAGGAGGTGCTCGACCACATCCTTGCGGCCCGTCAGCACGGCCAGGTGAATGGCCGACAGACCATCGCGATCCAGGGCCGTGGGATCGGAGCCCTGGGCCAGCAGGTAATCGAAGACCGGCATCTGGCCGGCCTCGGCCGCCACCAGCAGGGCGGTGCGGCCCTGGGCATCGCGGGCCGCCAGGTTGGCCCCGGTTTTGACCAGGGCGGTCACGCGGGCCAGGTCCCCGGCCTGGGCGGCATCGTGGAGCGCATCGGCCGATGTCGGCCGGGCGGTCACCAGGCCCGCCAGAATGGCCAGCAGGGCGATATAGCGCCAAGGAACTGTCCGAAGTGGTCGGTGCACCATCGTTCGAGATCCTCCTCCCGAAGAACCCCACGGGCTGACCCGGCGCGTCCCACCGCCCGAGGCCTATACAGCATACCCCACGGCCGGCTGCGGGCCAGTTCTTCGGGGGGTGGGTGCGGGCCGGGTTGCCATCAAGGGCCTTCCGGTGTACCACTGGAGGTCGGTCCTGTGCTGGTCGATAACAGGGCTTGGGAGGCACCTTTCATGGCTATGAATCCCCGCCGCGCCCTCATCACCGGTATCACCGGCCAGGATGGCTCTTACCTGGCTGAATGGCTGCTCCAGAAGGGCTATGAAGTCCACGGCCTGATCCGCCGCTCCAGCTCCTTCAACACCGACCGCATCGACCACCTGTACCAGGACCCGCACACTCCCGGAACCCATTTGCGGCTGCACTACGCCGACCTGACCGATGCCAACGGCCTGGCCCGCCTGATGCGCCAGATCAAGCCCACCGAGGTCTACAACCTCGGCGCCCAGAGCCACGTGCGCGTCAGCTTCGACCAGCCTATCTTTACCGGCGAGGTGGTGGCCATCGGCACCGCCAAACTGCTCGAGGCCGTGCGCGATTTTCAGGAATCCAGCGGCTACCAGATCCGCTACTACCAGGCCTCTTCCAGCGAACAGTTCGGCAAGGTGGTCGAGACGCCTCAGAAGGAGACCACACCCTTCTACCCCCGTTCACCCTACGCCGTGGCCAAGGTCTACGCCCACTGGCTGACCGTGAACTACCGCGAGGCCTACGGCCTGCACGCCTCGTGCGGGATCCTCTTCAACCACGAAAGCCCGCGCCGCGGTGAGACCTTCGTCACGCGCAAGATCACCCGGGCCGTGGGCCGGATCAAGATGGGCCTGCAGAAAAAGCTCTTCCTGGGCAATCTTCAGGCCCAGCGCGACTGGGGCTTTGCCGGTGACTACGTCCAGGCCATGTGGCTGATGCTGCAGCAGGAAAAACCGGATGACTACGTCGTGGCCACCGGCGAAACCCACTCGGTGCAGGAGTTCTGCGAAAAGGCCTTTGCCCAGGTGGGCCTGGATCACCGCGAGTTCGTGGATATCGACCCGCGCTACTTCCGCCCCGCCGAGGTGGACCTGCTCCTGGGCGATCCGGCCAAGGCCCGCCGGGTGCTCCAGTGGCAGCCCAGCGTGGGCTTTGCCGACCTGGTGCAGATGATGGTGGAGGCGGACCTGGAACGGGCCCGGCGCGAAAAAACGCTCATCGATGCCGGCCACGATGTGAAGCTGGCGATGGAACGCTGACCCCCGGAAGGACCTCCTGAGGGCCGCAGGCCCGGCAGAATGAGCGGTTCGGGGCGTGAGCCTCGGGAAACAGAGCGTTGCCCTGTATTCTTCTTCTCTTGATCTTGAGCCCCGCGCGGGGCGGCCCAACCTTCCGAGGAACCCAGCATGTCCGCCTTGGTTCACGTACAGGTCCACCGGGTCTGGTTCACCCGCGGCCGGGAACCCCCGCCTCGCGCCATGCTGGCGGAACGATCTGTTCGGCTACATCGCCGGCAACCGATCAACCGATGAACCCGGCTCGACCTTTCCCAACAACGGATTACCGTTACCGGCGGGCCGGCATTCCCGCCCGTCCTGGGCAAAGGCCGTGGGGCCGATGAGCCTGCGGGCGAGCTGGCCCCGGCCCCAGCCCGCGCCTACGCCCGCCGGCGCCGCGCCCAGAGAAGCAGCCCGCCCAGCCCCAGCAGCACCACCGAAGCCGGCTCCGGGGTGGATTGATTGAACGAGACGATGGACTGCGATCCCACGATCACCAGCGGTACGCCACTCGTCCAGTCGATTCCGGCGTAGGGGGAAGTGTCCCACGCGACCGAGCCCGCACTCGACAGACTGGTCACGAGAGACGAACTGGCACGCTGGTAGTACCCCACCTCCCACTGGCAGGCATTGGCGGTAATGGTGCCTGCGGGCGTCCAACTGGTGGCAGCGAGACTGATCGGGTTCGTGGCATCCAGGCTCAGAACCTGCTGATCGTGGCCCAGGTTGTCCGAGATATCCGACTCGAGCACCTGCGACGTGGCGCTGCCGGCGGGTCCGGTCCACGACAAGGTCGCCCCCCCGGGCACGCCCGTGGCCCCCTGGCCCGGGCTCAGCCCGGTGGGCGTGGGGTAGAAGTCGGCATCCGTAAGCTCCGAGGTATTCAGCGTGAAGTTCAGGGTACTGGTCGACGCGCCTTGGTTGACCGTCACCATCCAGGCCCCGCTGGTTGCGCTGGTGAATGTTGCCAAGTCGGGAACGTACATCTTCTGAACCCAGTTGGTCCCATTGCCGCTGACATCGATGAGGGGCACCAGCCCGCCCGGCGTGGCCACGGTCACGCTGCTGACATCCGTCTCGTTTCCCAGCACCACCTCGATGTGGCCGCGAAAGCCCGTGTAGGGCATGGTCTGGTCGTCCACCCGCGTTGCCGTCAATTCCATATAGTTGGTCGTCGCGGCCCGGACGGGACTGCCGGCCAGCAATGCCCCCAGACCCACCACGCACGCCCACACGGTCACGTGACCTTTCATAACACATCTCCCTTGGGTTGCCGACCTGCTCCCCGACAGGCCGGGTTTGGTGCCAAAAACATACCTGTGTTCCCGCCAGTGGCAATACCAAACATAAAAATGATCTCAATATCCTGATAGTGGGACCGCCCCTGGGCCCCATAACCGCGCCGAGGTTTGCCCATGTTCCCACGGCGCCGCGGGGTTGGGGTCTGGCGCCCCTGAAAGGCCCAGCCCGCCGCCGGGGGCAACGCCCTTGGTCCAACGTGTCTGTAGCCAGGGCGGGCCCTCTCAGCGGGCTGGGCCCGGGCCCTTGGGCTGCCTATCCTGATAGAGGAGTCCCTTAAGGGAGGATCTGCCATGGCACGGTGGATCATCCTGCTGGTGGTGGCCCTGGGGGTGGTGGTGCTTGTCTTGGTTGCGCGGCCCAAGGGGCCGCCAGCAAGCATCAGCGGCCTGGCCAACCCGCCCCAGCCCTCGCCCGCGCTGCGCACCTATCTCTACACCCCGTTCGCCACCATCCACATCGCCGCGACCGACATCCACGACTTCACCGAGTACCAGAACCAGCATGGCCTGTTCGGCCAGCGGGGCCTGCGCTACGTGGTGGACCCCCAGGTCGAGGGCATGCTCAACGCCTACGGCCACCAGATCACCTGGGCCAGCATCCTCGACGATTTCTGCCGCCAGAATGCTTGCCTGTGGGAGATCGCCGACCCCCGCACCATCCGCATCCGCCCGCGTCACCGTCCCGCCCCCGCCCCCGCGCCACCGCCCGTCTTTGACTCACCGATTCCATGACCTAACCGTCCCGGCCAACAGTTCTCCTGCCCACATCGTCGGCCTACGCAAGCTCCTCCCCCTTCCCCGCCGCTCTCGTTCCCGATAAACTTATCTCTTACCGTCCGCGCTCGCCCATCATTACCCAACGGGGGCCCTTCTCCATGCGGATTACCACCATCATCATTACGCTCGCACTTCTCCTATTTCTGTCCTTCCAGACCACCCCTCCGCCCACCGCTAATAAGCTGCTTCTCTCCGCCCCGCAGATCCTCCACGACTACGGCCCTGGTCCGCAACTCGAATCAACCCCCACCAACGCCGTCACCCTTGCCGGCACCCTCCGCACTCAGGACCGGGCTCCTCTTCCCCCGGACGCCCGTCTCGTCGTCTTCATCAGTGAGCCCCAACTCGGCACCAACGCCAGACTCAAACTCACCTCCGGTCACTTCGACCAGAAGATTTCCTGGCGCCCCACCTCGCTCATCGCCTCGGCCTCCGGCTATGCCACCCTCAACTTCCCCCTCGAGAACATCTCCCCCGGCGATATCATCAGCGGCCTCGACCTCGTCCTTACCGCCGGCCTCACCCGCCAACTCCGCATTCTCGACGCCCAAGGGCAGCCTGTGGCCGGCGCTGTTGTCAAATATTCCCAGACAGGCGACCCCTTTGTCCGCCCCGCCCTCACCACCGATCGATCCGGTCTGGTCCGTTTCAAACACTGTCGTCCCGAGCCCCTCCACGTCTTCAGCCGAATCGCCGGTCTGCAACCTCTGCACGCCGAGCTGACCGCCTCAGGCGACCAGATCACTACCGTGCGCCTGCCCGCGGCCACCCCCGTCACCGGTCAAATCGTCACCCCGCACACCGCCAGGCCCGTCCCTGGCGCCACTGTCTACCTCGGCTCGGCCGTGCGCGGCTGCAACCAGATCCTGGTGGATGACATCCATGGTGGTCATGCCGTCCCCCTCGCCCGCACAGATGCCACTGGCCACTTCGTCATCAGTAATCTCGGCGACGATGAGATCGCCGATCTCGCCGTCATCGCCCCCGGCCGGGGCTCCGCCATCGTCCCTAACGTCCGTGCCGGTGATCGGAACCTCCATGTCGTCCTCCACCCTGCCCTCCATCTTCGCGGGCGAATCGTTGGCGACCTCACGCCCCTCGTCAGCCGCTACTCACAAGACGGCAAGCCCCGCGTTTACTACAACCAGTCGCACTATTCACCCACCCTCATAAGCTGGGACGATTTTCGCAGCACCATCGTCACCCCCACCCAAGACGGCGGTGCTTTCTACTTTGACGACATCCTCCCCGGCGAGCTCGATCTCACCGCCGGCCGGCGTAACGTCTTTGTCGAAATGAAGTCCTCCGTGGATAATCTCATCATCGACCTCACCCGCCCGGCACCCCCCGACCCACGCGGCCGGCGCTCGGGGCCCCCGGGCACCCAGTTGCGCACGATTCACGTTCACCTGACCGCGTCCGCGGGAGCTGACTTTACCAGCCGTTACATCCACATCACCCGCCGCGTCTCCGACCACTTCGAGGGTGGATACGATGTCGGTTTGGACGTCCCCGTTCCGGCAGGTCGAGCATCATTCGAAATCTTCACACCCAATCACCTACGCATCTCGCCCGATGGCCTGGGCGATCTGTGGTTCCCGGATCTCAACCAGGACCTGCCCGCCGGGAGAACCCCGCTCACCATCGACATCCCCGCCCAGCCCGCCGGCCTGGTCTACGGAACCGTCCGCAATTCCCGTGGTCAACCGGCCAAAAACTTCTTCGTCAGTGTGCAAGTCATCAAGCCTTGGCCCCACGCTTCGATTCATGCGCCCCTCTTTTTGTTCGCCCGGACAAGCCAGCACAACGACGGCCGCTTCGTCGCGGGCCCCCTGCCCTTCGGCGGACAGTACCAGATTATCGCCAGACCCATCGGTGAGAACAGCAGCCTGATCGTCACATCCCCCCCCTTCTGCACCAACCCCCATAACCCCCGCCTCCCCACCAACCTCACCTTCCCGCCTGGCGTCCCCGTTCAAGGCCGCCTCATCGGCACAATTACGGGGGCCATGTCTGTCCGGCTCTTTCAGCGCGACACCAACGGCCCCGAGATACAGATGACCACCTTCTTCGTGGTCGGTCATGATGGCCGCTTCTCCTTTGGTTTGATTAACCCCAACCTCGGTGGTGAGTACCATCTGGTTGTCCGTGATGCTGCCGGTAACGACCACCCCTTCGCCTTCACGCCCGATGGCAAGGAAATCACCATCAACCTCGCCCGTCTCCAGGCACCGCCGAGCCTTGATCGCGCCTCAAAGCCAAGGCAGGATGCCATGCTGACAAAGCCACGCTTGCCCCGCCCGGAAAGGGCGCGTGGCTCCAATTCGACTTCAGGCCCGATGGGCCGTTACGCACCGTAGCCGGGATCCGGCGAACCGATTTGGGCAACGCGTCCTCCCCGTCGCGGCTCGCCGGCAAGGGCTATGGGCGATGGCCCTGGCCGGTGGGAATGGCACACAACGTCTGGCTCAAAGAGGCCTGGCACGCGGAGGAATATGCCAACTGCGGCACCGTGGCTTGGCCCCCGGTTCTCCTGGCCGAGGCGCTCTACCGCCCGGCCCCTCCACATCCTCCAGCCACGCCTCATCAGCCGGATCGCGGCCTTGATCGCCCGGGTGGCAAATCCGTATCACCCGGTGCGTGGGTGAATTTCAGCGGCCGGCAGCGCCCGCGGCCGAGTTCACTGCGCCTGGCTTCTTCACGTAATGCCACATCCACCACGCTTGCAGCAGCAGCACCAGCAGCGCCACCAATACCACTGGTTCCATATCAACCCATGATCCCATGCGGCCGCCTGATGCGGTCACGATACCGCTGTACAGCGTGCCCGCCACCATCAAAGCCCCTACGACAGCCACCGCCCGAGCCAGCCAGGCCGGGCCTACGACCCGCGCTTGGCTGTGCAACACCCACGCCACCGTGGCAAAGAGGGCTGCCAGAACAAACGGCTCAAGTTCTGTGCGGGACGGTACCCACCCCCACGGCAGCCTCCACGATAACTGCACGACCAAGGCCACCCACAGCAAGGCGCGGCCGGCCGCACACGCCCAGCCATCCATCCGGCCACCGGGTCGCTGCGGATGCGCTGCCGTCAGAAACAGCGGGCTCAACCACACCAGGCCCCAGGGCAGGGCATCCCCCGGGCCCCAAGCGTGCCGCCCGCCCAGGAAGTGCCCGGCCAGCAGAAGGCCCGCCCCCGCAACCAGCAGGGTCAGGCCCGCGGCCGGCAGAACGGCCCAGGCCTTGCCGGATGGCTCAGTTGCCCGCGCCGCCGATACGGAGTCCATTCGTCGGCCCCCGACCGCCGCCTGAAGCAGCACCGCCGCCAGCCAGCCGGCGGCGAAGGTCATTGTTCCTAGGCCCGCCATCAGGTTCGCTGCAACGATCAGCACAGCCGTGCCACCGGGGATGTGAACCAGCGCGAAAGCCAGGGGCCAGAGCAGGGCCTCTGTCAGAAGCGATCCACTTAGTATCCCCGTGCTGATCCGGGCCTCGCGCTTCAGCCAGAACGCGCCTGCTTCGGCCAGTACGCCTCCGGCCAGGAAGGATCCCAGCATGAACCATACCGCCGCTTGAACAACCGACCCAAGCAGAAACACGCTGGCCTGGGCCCACAGGTAACGGCGAGAGTGGCCCATCGTGGCTGGATTGCCCAGGCACGCCTGCGCCACCAGGGGCCAGAAGGATAGAACCAGCCAGGCCGCACTGCCGCAGCGCAAGATCCTGCGCGTCCAGGTCCCGCACTGGCTCCTGTAGATCGCCGTCAGCCAGCAGATGCCTGTCAGCCAGCCGGCGAGCAAGGCGGGATACAGAAACGACCACCATCCGACCTCCGCAACCCCCGTCCAGCGCGCAAAGGGCCATGCCGCCTGCAGCCACACGGCCACCGCCAGCAACCACAACGCCCCGCGTGCCGGCGCCGGCCGCACTTCCTTCGCCGCTTGATCCAATGGTTCCGACATGCCACGTACCCCCGTCCACCTTGCCGCCGGACAGCGTAATCACGGCACCCAAGACCTGCGGCCGCGCCCCCTACTTGAGGCTCTGCGCTCCGGAGGCCTGGCGCCGGCGGCGCATGAGCTTGTAGGTCACCACCAGGCCCCCTATCGCCAGAATGAACAGGGCCACCCCGATCTGGGCCCGCACGGTCCAGGTTTTGACGCTCTCGATCTGCAGACCGGCAAAGTAGGCCGCCAGGATCAGGGTGGGCGCGCTGATGAACGCGGCCGAGCCGTCGAAGACCAGCATTTTCCAGTAGGGGATCTTGAACAGTCCGGCCGAGAAAAACACCGGGGTGCGCAGGCCGGGCAGGAAACGTGCGATAAAGAGGGTTTTGCCCCCGTGGGCGTGGAAAGCATCGCTGGCCCGGGCCAGGCGCCGGGGGCTGAGGAAGCGGCGGAAGGGCCAGGACTGGGTGATGCGGTAGCCGATCTTGCGGCCCAGCCAGTAAATGGTGCTGTCGCCGATAAGAACCGCCCCCAATCCCAGCACCAGCACCCAGTGCAGCGGGGCCACATTCTTGTAGGCCAGGTAGCCCATGGCCAACAGCGGCACATCCTCGGGCATGGGCAGGCCAAAGCCCCCCGCCAGCAGCACCCCCACACACAACGCGAGGATCCACTTGCCCGGCTGGTCCACCATCAGAAGATTGTGCAACAACCAATCCATGCTGAGACCGAGATTGTAACGATTGATCGCGAGCCCGGCCGGGAATCCGCCCGAAACCCCCGCAGCGCCAGGGCCACCGCATCTTAACTCTCTGATTCAGCAGTAGTCAGGGCACGATGTCCGATGTTGCAGGGATTCGGTCTCCCCTTTGCGCAAGGACGCGTCCCATGACCAAGAGAGTTTTGGACCTGATCCATGTTCATTTCGCCGATCTGCCTGAACCGCGGGTCAAGCGAACCCGGCGGCACGAACTGATGGATATCCTGATCATCG